>NZ_LBCB01000040.1:0-257667 GCF_000980515.1 Akkermansia sp. UNK.MGS-1
AGTCATTCCCTTCAAATCTTCTTATCGCAACCCCTTCCGGGGGGTTCTCCGGGTGGCCGGCTCCAGCCGCCTCCAGCGCTCTTCCGAGCCCTTCAGCCGCCGGGCTTTTCATCCCGTCGCCGTGTTGGCGTGCCGAGAAATCTACCATACCACACCTTTTTGTCAATTTTTTTCGAGATGTTTTTTGCGATTTGTTGAGATCAAAATCAAAAAAATATCTGATTATCAACGTATTACATTTTTATTTTTTTCTAATAAAAAAGCCTCTTTCAGCACGAAAGAGGCCTAAACGTTTCAGAAGTCCTAAGTTTCTCTCTACTTTTTGCCTCCTCCACTCTTTTTCTTCATGACTGCGTATTGATGAACCAGAGGCAGTTCCCGGAGGGCGTTTGCAGCATCCTTCCTTGCCTGGTCATAATCTTTTTTCTCCATTGCCATATTCATCATCACTTCATAGCAGGCGGCATTGTATCCGCCATCATCCCTCGTATTAGAATCCCTCATAATCTGGAGAGCGCGCCGAGCCGCCTTATAGCTGTATTTACGCATTTCCTCCGAGCCGTTAAGGATTTTCAGGATATAGGAAGCAAGCGAATCTTCCCGGGGGAAACACTCCAAGACGTGGTCAAAGATATCAACCATTTTCCGATAATTTTTCTCCTTCCAAGCCTTTTCCGCCCGCACTTCCGCCACAGTAGACGCAAACCATCCGTTATCGGAAAACTGCCCTGCATTTTCCTCAATCAACTTCTGGTATTCATCAAATTTCTTTTCCCGCCTCAATTCAAAGGATTTTTTTATGACAGCATACATGGCCTGCTGGCGGGCCTTCCGTTTCGCATCTTCTTCCGCAAACCTGTTTTTGTCAAAAGAGTCCAATCTGGCAGTTTCCGCCACCCATTCGGGCATCTTCTTAATTTCTCCAGCCCACAGCAATGTTCCGTCACGAACGACGACCGCGGCGGGAAATGAGTCAAGTTTGAGCAAATCACAAAATTCAATGACCGAACGATCCGATGGAATACCGACAGGATAAGGAGTCCATCCTTCCGGCCCGGATAAATAGTCCCGCATCTGTTTTTCCGCCGACGGATTGAGTCCCAATACCACGGCTTTTACTCCCGGATGGTCTAAAAGCCCGTGTTTTTTAAGAACGGCATCAAGAGCTCTTCCAGGAGCTGTTTCTCCAAGTATATTATTGTGGCCTCTCCAGAAGCTGATGAATACGGTTTTGCCGACAGGAAGTCCTGTTAGACCGGGATGATTGAACCATTTTAATTTGCTGAACAGGGGAGTGTACTGTTTGTCTTCCTGCACTACTCCCATTTCCTGCATCTTCCTCGGAGGTTCCGGTTTTATTTCAGCAACCGCCTGATTTACAAGATTCTGAAAGGATTTCTTATTGCCTGAAAGCTGCTGCAACTTCGTCCAGGCTTTGCTGATGGACGTTAAGGAAAGCGCCTTTTCCATATCCTGCAACGCTTCTTCCATATTTCCCTGCCGTTCCCTAAGTTCCGCCATCAGTTTCCATGGCAAGGAAGCTTCCTTGTTATTCCTTCTGGAGATTTCAATACAACGGTTCAGACATCTTTCCACCAGGGCGGCATCCATTTTTCCGGCAGGCACGGATTTTCCATTTAGAAGCGTTCCCGCCACATCAATCTGTACACGGTAATTGTCCGGATACTCTTTGCACAGGTCATCCAGTACGGCCTGTGCTTCCTGGAATTTTTCCAATTCCGCCAAGACTCTGAATGGAACCATTTTCAGTTGAATGATCTGATCCTGCTGAAACTGTCCCGAATCCTGAATTTGCCTTAAAAAGGCCTGCGCTTCCCCCTTTCCTCCCTTCCGGGCAAGCTCTCCCGTTCTCTCAGAAACCTGGCGGTAGAGCTTCCATGCACGGGCGTTTGCGCCGGGATTATCCCCCGGAAGAGATGCTGCAGAAAAATCAGGCTTCAACATGGCCCGCATCATTTCTTCAGAAAGTTTTCCAGGATGCCCTCTCCAAATAAGCTTGCCGTTTTTAACGGCAAAAGCATGGGGGATGCCGTTAACCCCCATTGGAGACAGCCATTTATCCCTGGTTTTTTTCCCATCCACATCCACGGCCATGGCATAAGTAAGGGGCGATGGACGGTTTCTTAAAAATTCTTTCAGAGATTCCGGAGATTTCCTGTCCATGACGTTAACTCCGATAACCTGCATATGAGGATTATTCTTAAATGCCTGATGCAATTGTTCCATATGGGGCATAGCAGCCAGGCACGGGCCACACCAGGTAGCCCAAAATTCAAAAATGTACACTTTGTCCTTTTCCCATTCCTTTACCGGAGTTCCCTGTATCCATACATCCGGCAAACCATCCAGAGCAAGTGATGGAAGGGCATCCTCCGAAGCAACCGTTTTGTTTTCCTTTTTCTCAGAAGAAGCTGCGTGCAATGGCATTCCGGCAGACACCGCAAAGATCATGGAACACCCTAAAACCAACAGAGAGGAATTTAACATGGTAACACGGTACTATCGTAACCTTCTGTGTCAAGCCAATAGAAAAAGGAAAGGAAAGATAGAAAAGCCGTTATCGTGTTCTTTTCACCAGAACGAAATACAAAATATTCCCAAAAATAAAAAATATTAATCATGAAGTTTTTCATATGGAATAAGAAAACAAACACGCTCAGCATCCACACTTTTTTGAGTTTCATTGGATTTAGGAAAAATGATTTACCTTTTTGGATATACAAAGACAATATTATTTTCTAAAATAGAAAATATGCCAGAAATGGCTTGCCAGATTTTTCTGAATGCGAAAAATGCGCTCATGGATGAAATGAAGTCCAGTATCAGAAAGTTTCTCGCTCTTACGAAAATGACCCGGGACGAATTTGCCGACCTTTGCGGCGTCAGCAAAAGTCAGGTCGATAAATGGCTTTCCACTGTTCCAATTCCCCGTGCCAGACAACGCCTTATCATCAGAATCATGAAGGAAGAGTACGCCAAACAGGCACGCCTGGCTCAAACAAAAAATCCGAACAGCATCCACGTTCCCGTTACTCCTCAAAAGTATGAAAAGTTCAGGAATGAAGCTGAACGCCATGGCCTGACCGTTCCGGAATGGGCGAGTGAAGCACTGGATGCTCTTTCCAGCATCAAAAGCAGAAGCTGAAAAGAGGATGCGATATTCCGGATCGATTCCAGAGAAAGAGAAAATAGTGTTGTTATCGCCTCTTCCCTATCTTTTCTTTCATTACAAATCTGCACAAATTCATGTCTGACGACGATATACGCATTTTGGTGAAGGAGTGGCTACAAAGCCAAAACCGCAAGTCCTATCAATTGGCGGAGGAGATAGGCATCCGGCCGCAAACTTTTTACGCACAGATGAGCGTTCGTAAAATATCGGCCAATACCAAAAAAGCGCTTTCCCGCATCATTCCAGGCCTGGTTTCCGATTCAGATCTGAATCCACCTTCCAATACGGAAGAATGTGACCCGAAAAAACTCAGAATCAAGGAATGGCTCCGGGCTCACGGCAAAACACGCCGATGGCTTGCGGAACAATGCCGCGTTTCCGTCCGCACCGTACATACCTGGTTTACTGCACGCGGTAACATTCCTGTCACCCAATATCTCTTTATCGATAAGCTGATGAGTGAAGGCGAGTCGTGGAAAGTTCAGCTTCCCAATACCATTCCCGTGAATTTTCCTGAAACGGAAATGGAAATTGTTCACAAATTCCAGAAACTACATCCGGACATAGATCTTCCCATGTACGGCATGCATAAAATCCTGGAGTTATGCGTTAATGTACTCACTCAGGATGAATATTCAAAGACGTCTCCATACTCCCGTATTACCAATACCGGAGAGATTCGCCACCGCCGGATAAAATAAGAATTATTCAAAAGTTCAAATTTTCTTTTCCACGGGAGCATTTCTGAAAATGCACTGTTTGCATACCCATGCCGGTATTTTTCTAAAACATCGCAGGTTCTCCGCCAGCCTGGCCTTCCGGGCCATTCTTCTTAATCTTTCACGGAACCCTTTCATTTTTTTGTTCCTTTTATCACGACGGCCACAGACTATCCTATCTCTCAACACAGAGAAAAAATCTTCAGCCACATTACATCATCCCTCCAGTTTCAAAAATCAATCACTATTGATTGGAAAAACAGTCCGAACCATGCGTAATAGTGCTTCTATGCAGCCTGTTCACCAGAGTTAACCATACTTACCTTGCCTCTCCATTTTTAAGAAAGCCGGCTTTTGGTGAAAAAGCTCTTATCACATGAAAAACCCCGTATTCTTAAAAAGAATACGGGGTTAAAAAATGGCACGTCCAACTGGATTCGAACCAGTGACCCACTGCTTAGAAGGCAGTTGCTCTATCCAACTGAGCTATGGACGCATGATGCGGCAAAAGAGTAACAGAGTTCATCTCAACTTGGCAAGCCCGGATCTTTGAAAAGCGCGCTTTAAGCGCCGGAGCAGCGGTCATGCGTAAAAGGTATGTCCACCAGGGTCGCTCCAAACTTCCGCACCAGAGGCTCCTGACAGGAAAACATGCGTTCCCGTTCCTCCGGTTCCGTATCTATATATCCGTGCAGATGCAGAAGACCATGCACCATGTACCGGAAAAGTTCTCTGAAAACAGGTTCTCCGAATTCCGAAGCCTGCCGGATAGCGGTATCAAAGCTGACGATGATCTCTCCTATTCCGTCTCCATGCGGAAAAGTAATGACATCCGTCGCCGTCGGATCATTCAAAAAACGGGCATGCACATCCCGGATGACGTCATCGGAAACCACGCTGATTTCTACTTCATCCAATCCGGAAAGTACGGGGACAGGACCTTCAGGCAACGCCAACACGGACGGAAGACAACTCTCCAAGGCTCCAATCAGGGCATCCGTAACGGATGAACTGAGCCTCCCCTCCCCCAAATGATTGTAGAGTTCAAGATTCGGTTTCATTTTCCTCCGCATCCGCTCCGTTCTTCATCTCCGTTTCCGTGGATTTTCCCTCTTGAAGGGTTCCGGCATCGGGCAACTCCATGATTTCAGGAACGGCTTTGCCTTCACCTTCCTTTTTCACCGCTTTCTCTTCTTTTTCCCTGACGGACACATCAGAGAAAGCATTTTTTTCAATTTTTGCCTCCGGATTGTGGGAAGGATAGGCAATGCGGTTGTGGTGGATGCTTTTCAGCGTCTTAATGAAACTGTTGCGAATCTTTTTGAGATCTCCGAAGGTAAGGCCGCAATCGTCCAAATGGCCGTCCACCACCCGTTGCTTCAAAAGTTCATCCACCCTTTTCTGCATTTCCTCACAGGAAATTTTACCCATGGAGCGCGTGGCGCTTTCCACGATGTCCGCCAGGCTGACGATTCCCGTTTCCTTGCTCTGCGGGTTGGGCCCCTTGTAACGGAAGTTGGATTCCACCACCTCCGGGACGTCATCCGGAGACGCCAGGCCGCTTTCCACGCGGCTCAGAATCTCATCACGGTATTGAAGGGCTTTCCGGTAAAAGAAGTAAGCCAGTGACGTGCCGTGATGCTGCTCTATAACGTCCACCAAAGGACGCGGAAGGTTGTTCTCCCTGGCCAATGCCACCCCGTCCTGAACGTGGTCGATGATGATACGGGCGCTCATGCTGGGCGTCAGCTCATCATGGGGATTGGGGCCGTCCATGATATTTTCAATGAAATAAAGGGGGTTTTGCATCTTGCCAATGTCATGGTAGTAGGCCTCCACCCGGCATTCAATGGGATTGGCCCCAATGGCTTCCGCCGCAGCTTCCGCCAGCTGGGCAACCATCAGGCAATGGTGAAAGGTTCCCGGAGCTTCCATTTGCAGCCTTTTCATGAGAGGGCGGTTCATATCCGCCATTTCCAGCCAGGAAATGGGCGTAATGATTTTAAAAGCTCCTTCTATGATAGGCAGGACACCGCTGATCAGCACGCTGGTCAGCATGCTTACGCCAAAAGCCACGGCCAGGCAAACCAGAACTCCAGTAAGGTTGTAGTCCCATGCCTGGAGATTGATGACACCCATGATGCAACACAGCACCATGACAAGCAGCCCCACAAAGAAGCCCGCTCGCAGCAACTGAGCACGATTCCGCAGGTTATGGGTAAGCAACACGGTAAGCATGCCGGAGAGAGAGCTCAGAATCCAGAACTGGACCTGCTTTTCCGGAGCATATTGCTCCGGCAGAATGAAAAATCCGCCAAGCATGCAGATGGAAATAGTGGCAAACATGCCCAGAAGAGGTCCCAGCAGCACCGTGACAACCAACGGAGCCATCATATAGGGAAGGTACAAAAGTTCATTGCCTATGTCGGAAGTAATGTCAGCCGTTACATGCCGGATGAGACCAAAAAACAGGAGCTGGACCAGAACCGCCCCCCACGTGACGACAAAGGTTTTGTTTTTCCTGCGCAGGGAACCGGCGCATAACCAGTACATAGGCATCAGCGCCAGCGTCACGGAAAAAAGCAGAAAAGCTTCCGACACATGATGCCATATGGATTTTCCCCAGTGGGGACTGTAACTGCCCATCCATTGAAGCACGATGAAAACCAGCACGCACAACCCGACGGATACCGCCAGGCTGGAATCCAAACGGTCACCGGCTGAACGGGACACGGAGGCAGCCCCTTCCGGGGAGGCACTTTCTTTTGCCGCTGCGGCGGCATGCTTTTTCAGAAAATGAAACATGATAATTATTTGGGGTACACTTCGGCAACCTCCGGAATAGTGCCCAGCCGGGCCATCTCCTCTTCTATTAGGGGGTTGACGCCCTGCTGCACCATTTCCATGGAAACTCTCAGGGCATTGCGAATGGCTACAGGGGTAGAACTGCCATGCGCAATGATGGTCACGCCCCTGACGCCCAGAAGAGGGCTTCCCCCTACGGAGTCCGCAGAAAGGCGCGCTTTCATGGCACGGAATGCTCCGGAGGCGCAGGCAGCTCCAACCATACGGAACGGGTTTGCCTTAAGTTCCTCTTTCAGCCATTTGCTGAAAGCCTTGGCGGTAGCCTCGCATGTTTTCAACAGGACGTTTCCGGTAAAACCGTCTGTCAGAGCCACATCTATTTCATGTTCAAAAAGATCGTGGCCTTCCACATTTCCTACGAATTTAAAAGGGAGCGCACCGCGCTCCTCCAAATGCTTCAACAGACAAAAAGTTCCCTTGGTAAAATCTGTTCCCTTTTCATCTTCAGAGCCATTGCTCATAACTCCCACCTTAGGCATTTGTTTGCCGTAAACAGAACGCGCCAGAATGCTGGCCATAACGGCATACCCTACCAAATGCCGGGGCTTGGCATCCGGGTTGGCTCCGGTATCAGTCACATTGCAGACTCCGAATTCATTCGGAAGCTGGGTCACAATGCCCGCACGTTCCACACCATCCAGCAACCTCAGTTTGACGGTGGCAGCCGCTACAGCCGCCCCCGTATTGCCCGCGCTGACCACGGCATCCGCATCTCCGGACTTGACCAGATCCACGGAAATGGACATGGATGAATTTTTTTTCTTTCTCACCGCCAGCAATCCGGATTCATTCATTTCCACAACTTCCGCAGCCGGAACGATCTCCACGCGCGGGCCGGAAAGCCCCCAGCGGTCACAAGAGCTGCGCACCGTTTCTTCCCTTCCCACAAGATAAATTTTTTCAATGAGAGGAAAATCCTGCAGGGCCCGCTTCGCCCCGTCCACGTTAATATCGGGCGCGTTGTCGCCGCCCATCACATCCAGTGCAATCTTCATATTATTTGTTGAAGAAATGTGTTAGCAGAAAAAACAGTCCGCTTCAAGCAAGTTCAGCCGCTTTGCGAAGCAAAAGCGGCTGGAAAGTCTATATGATAGCGCCGCAATACGGCGATAATTTTCAAGGCAAATGCGGCGCCCGCGGAACTTACGCTTCCGCTTTCACCACAATTTCCTTGCCGGAACGGGTCGTGTACGTACCGCAATTGGGGCAGGCGGTATGGCCGGGGGTGCTGCTGCCGCAATTCTGGCACTTGCGGAGCTTCGGCGCGCGCCATGCCTGAGCGGCAAGGCGGGTACGCTGCTTCATCTTGGACGTTCTGCGCTTAGGTGCTGCCATAACTTTAGTTGGTAAAAAGGTGATTAATGATGATCTCCCAGTTCATTGAGGGCGTCCCACACGCCGCTATTCCTGATCGGGGCAGAACTGTTTACACCCGTTCCCCCCTCTTTGTCCACTCCAAAATACGGAGTTTTCGCCATACAGTCGTTTTCCATGCCTCCGTCAGCACACTTCGGGTATGCCGGAAAATCCAGAACTATTTCTTCCCTCAAGGAATCTGAAACATCCACAACATTCTGTGAATCAATCTGGAAAGAAGTCGCGAAATCACAAACTTCCACCACGTAGTCAAAGTAGCCCAGGCAACGCACACAGCGGAATTTAAAGGGGGCGGAAATATTGCCTCTTACAAACAATTCATTTTCAAATCTCTGCACATGCAGATCAAAAGCAAGAGGCCCAATGGAAGTAACCTCTTCATCATCAATGCCGAAAATTTCAGAATCCAGTTCACCGCTGTATTTTTTCCCTGC
Organism: Akkermansia sp. UNK.MGS-1; assembly: GCF_000980515.1. Taxonomy (NCBI): domain Bacteria; kingdom Pseudomonadati; phylum Verrucomicrobiota; class Verrucomicrobiia; order Verrucomicrobiales; family Akkermansiaceae; genus Akkermansia; species Akkermansia sp. UNK.MGS-1. Next base: position 8,589 of record NZ_LBCB01000040.1, read on the forward strand.
CTCCGGCAAGTTCTCCAGTTCTACCAGCAATCTTTTCATGAGTATATCTTACAGGCATACTTAATGCCTGACAAGCAGGCAGGGCGGCACCATTCATGGAAAATGACACATCCGTCCCTCTTTCAGGCAATGCCCGAATTCGCTCCGGCCTAACCGGGAGGCCATTCCAGCTTGCGGCCTGCCAACAGATGCATGTGCAAATGGGGGACAGCTTCCCCGGCGTCATGCCCATTGTTGATGACCAGGCGAAAGCCACCTTCATCCAGATGAAGAGTCCGGGCAATCCGCCCGACTGCCAGCATCATGTGTCCCAGAAGGGCGGCATCTTCCTCCCCGGCCTCGGAAAGGCGGGGAATGGGCTTGCGCGGAACAAGCAGCAAATGTTCCGGTGCTTGTGGACTAATGTCCCGGAAGCAAACACACAGGTCATCCTGATATACGATGTCCGCGGGGATTTCCCCTGAACAGATTTTTTCAAATAACGTAGCGGCCATAAAATCAAAAAGGAATCTGCAATGACTTTAACATGTTTTGCAAACCGTGGGCAAGTTATTCCCTGACGGCTGAAGCGCGTCGCAGGCGATCCATAATAGCGCGGCCCAGGCCGGATTCCGGAACGGATTCCGCCACAATGACGTCAATAGCTTCATTTTCATCCATCTGTCTCATCAGGGCAAACAGGCGCACGGCAGCTTCTGCCAGCCGCCCGCTGCCGGGACTCATGGCTACCACTTCCGCCCAATCCCCTTCCCGGGCAAGAGCGGACGTTCCTTCATAGGAAAGCAAGCCGTACCTCACCCCCTCCACCGGGGCAAAATTTTCCCCCGGTTCCAGCAGCAGCATAGGTTTGCGCGGGGCGTAATGGCTGGTGAGCTGCCCCGGCGCATCCGCCGGAGATTCTTCCGAAACAGGACGGCAGGAAGGCTTGCGGCGCACCACCTTAACCAAGTTGCGAAATTGTTCCCGGGTCACCGGCCCCTCACGCAGCAATTCCAGAGAGGGCTTGCCCTTCTCGTCAAGCACAGGACGCACAATCGTGCTTTCCAGCCCCTCGGAACAGGCTCCGGCATCCAGAATCATTTCAATACTGCCCCCCAATTCCTTTTGCACGGCAGAGGCGGAAGTAGGGCTGATATGGCCGAAGCGATTGGCGCTGGGCGCAGCTATAGGACGCCCCAGCGCTTTCGCCACCCCCCGCATGGCAGGATGAGCGCTTACGCGAACGGCCACCGTAGGAAGGCCGCTGGTTACAATATCCGGAATGATATCCGCCTTTGGCAACACCAGGGTCAGCGGCCCCGGCCAGAATCTGGAGGCAAGCGTATGCACCAGATCTTTCAGCCCCTCCGGAACGGCGGTATATTTTTCCACCTCACACCCATGATGCACATGAATAATCAGCGGATCAAAAGAAGGCCTTCCCTTGGCTTCAAAAATCCTTGCTACCGCTTCCGGGTTCAAGGCATCTGCCCCCAGGCCGTATACAGTCTCCGTGGGAATCCCTACCAGCGCTCCCGCACCCAGAGCTTCCGCCGCACGGGCATACAGTTTGCGGTTGTCTGACAGGGGATCTACCTCGAACAATTCGGTTTGCATGGCTTTATCCTTGCCTGAAGAAGCTCCTGCGTCAAGCAAGACCTCCTTCCCCTGAAAGGAGAAAACAGACAAATGAATAAGAGCACGTCCTACGGCCTCATACTTCCCTTCTCTTTTTCCAACTGCCTTTACTTCACTCCACCCTTACGGACTTCCCCGAGTGAAAGCTGGCGCAGGAAAAGGCCATTCCGCTAAAAAGTTGTTTTCTCACGCTACCGGATTGAGTACAATCAAGCCATGAATAGGGCCGCATCAACATCCTTGCCAAACATCATCCTGATCGGGCTGATGGGATGCGGCAAAACTACCATCGGAAAGGAACTGCACCGGGAAACGAACCTTGGTTTTATGGATACGGACCAGTTAATTGAACGCCAGACGGGAATGCACATTCCGCAGATTTTCAAAATTCATGGGGAATCACATTTTCGAGACCTGGAAACCGGAATCCTGCAACAGCTTCAGATGGCCGCCGCACAAAGCCGCATTATTTCCACAGGAGGAGGCATCATTATCAGACCGGAAAACCGGCTGCTACTGAAAAAACTGGGCTTCGTCGTCTGGCTCCATACAGACGTAAACATCCTGTACCAGCGTATTTCCAGATGCACCAACCGCCCCCTGCTCCAACAACCCAATCCCAAGGCCGTGCTGGAACATCTCATGAATGAACGGCATGATTTTTACCAGGAAACGGCGCACTTGACCATTGATACGGCCAATCTCCACATCCATGAAATCGCATTCGGCATTCTGGAATCCGCCAGAGTATTCCGGTCCCGACGGCAATAATGCCGACCCGTTTTTCCGTGAGCGGGAAATTTTCTCTTTCTGATTCATCCTAACGCAAGCGCTTCCGGGGAAGCCCTTTTTCCCGCTCCACGCACAAGAAACAACAAAAGGCGATCCCCATTAAAGGAACGCCTTCAGGAAAATAATAATGCACCGGAAAAGGCTTAAGCCTTACGGGCCTTACGGATCATTGAATTCACCGTTTCAGAGGGCTGTGCTCCGTTGGCAAGCCATTTGTCAACCTTTTCCAGATTGATGGTATAGTTGACGCCTTCCTTCATGGGGTCATAGGAGCCCACTTGCTCAATGTAACGGCCGTCACGACGCGCGCGGCTGTCGACAACGACGATTTTGTAGTAAGGACGGTCCTTGGAACCCTGACGGTTGAGTCTGATTGCTACTGCCATATCAATTATAAATAAAAGGTGTTAATGGAAAACTTGCGCGCCTTGCCACTCACATGCGTGCGCGTTCGGCTTTCCACAGCGGGTGCAGATGTATGCGATATAATGGAGTCATTGTCAATACCAGAGTTATTTTTACAGGAAAAAAGCCTCTCCTCCATTTCTGCATCAGGAAAAATTTTCCACCGCCATGCGGCCAAAAGAATACAGCATGCTGAATCCGAACCCCGCCAGCACAAGGGACAATATTCCATCCAGTATTCCGGCATACCGTCCGTAAAAGGAACGAATGGGCTGCCAGCGGAAAACAAGAGCCCACAAAATCCAGCCCGCCGTTCCCGTCGCCACGATTAAAAAACCGATAAAAAGAGCATAGGAAGGATCATGATTTTTTTCCAACAGCGGAGCGGAAAGAGCCACAAAGAAAAACGTGGCCTTGGGATTCATCAGGTTAGTCACCAGAGCATCACGGTAAATACAGGAAGCCGGGGAAATATCCCCGCACCCGGCAAGGAAAGCATTCCTCCCCCTCGGCCATATTTTCTATGCCAAATACAGCATCCAGCAGGAAGCGGCGCAAAACAGCCCCACCCCCAGGAAACTGTGAAAAACGGATGCTCCTACTGTACAAGCCAGTGCAGCATGGGCAACTATTCCGGTACCAATGCCCAAAGCAGCCATCACTCCCGCGCCAAAGCCGTAAGCCAGCGTGCTCCGGGTAACAAAAGCCTGGTCGGGCCCCGGAGATGCCTAGGAAAGAAGCAGAATACCTGCGAACATAAGTTCTTCCTTCATGAAACAAAAAAATCCTTATGCCCTGGGATGCGCCTGTCTGTAAACTTCCGCCATTCTGGCACGCGTCACATGCGTGTAAATCTGGGTAGTGGATAAGGAAGCATGGCCCAGCAGTTCCTGGACGGAACGGAGATCCGCCCCAGCCTCCAGAATGTGCGTGGCGAATGTATGCCTGATCTTATGGGGAGAAATGGTAAAAGGAATGGAAGACAGCTTCACATATTTGTTCAGCATCATCTGCACGGAGCGAGCGCTTAACCGGGTTCCTATACGGGAGACAAACAAGGGGGAATTCTTCGGCAGACAGGCCATGGAAACATAAGTTTCCAGAGCAGCCAGAGCAGGAGTTCCCACAGGCAGGATGCGCTCCTTGCGCCCCTTCCCCATTACCTTCACGCCCCGGAAACGGTGGTCCACACTGCCGACATCCAGCCCTACTAATTCACTCAGGCGCATCCCGCAGGAATAAAAAAGTTCCAATATGGCGGCATCACGGTAGGGAAGCCATGCGGGAGCATTGGCGGGAACGGCCGTCTTGTAGGGAAGCTCCAACAATTCCAACATCTGGTTGAGTGTCAGGAAAACGGGAAGCGTTTTTTTCCTTCTGGGAAGGGAAACGCCCGTCATCGGATTCGTCTCCAGCCCGTGCCTCCGCATCATGAAACGGTAAAAACTGCGCAGGGCGGCAAACCTCAGCCGGATGGAAGACGTGGCGGCTTCATCCTTCAGCTCCTGGAAAAGCCAGTCCCTCATCTGGTCCGGCGTACAATTCTCCCACCCTGGGAATGAATCAGCCGCCCAGGCCCTGAACTGGCGCAAGGCGCGGGCGTACACCTCCACCGTATGAGGAGAAGCCTGCTTTTCCACCTCCAGATATTGAAGAAAGTCCTGTTCCGGTTCCAGAGGAATCCCCATCATGAAGAATAAATTACTCCGTACCTTTATCCTTGTCATCCCCGGCATCCACCGGCGACTCCTTCAGCAGCACTTCACTAATATTGGCCCGGATGAACAAATCAATATCGTCCGGTTCTTCCATGGCATACAAAGGGCTGTCTTTATGGCTGTCCGCCAGAGCCTGCTCTCTCTCCACCGGGCTGAGCACACCGTCCTGGTCCAAATCGTAAAGCTCCATCATTTCCTTCATTTTGGCCTGGTACAGAGCCGCGGCATCTTTCATGACAACGGCATGTTCCTCCGGATCAATGCGGCCGTTCCCGTTGGCATCATAATTCTGCAGCAACATGTTACGAGTCAGCAGAAACAATCCAGGAGCAACCATGAAGCGCTTCCGTCCCACCGTGCGAATTTCCACCATGGGCATTTCCACCCCCTCTGCCGGAGGGGGCGGCGGAGGAATTTCCTTCCTCTCGGCGGGAGGGTAAAACGGAATTCCATCTCTCTTGTCCGGCCCGGCATCCGGCCTGCGCACCCCGCGCCGTTTCTCTACATGTTCCCGGAAAGCCCTGTACTCTTCCAGGGAAAGCCTTCCGTCCCCATCCTTATCAAACTTCCTCAGGAAGGCTTTTCTGGCCTCCCTCCGCGCAGAGCGGGCATCCTCCACCAACCGGGCCTTGTCCTGTTCGGACAAAATTCCCGTACCCGTGGTGTCATAGCGGTCCAAAACCATTTGGCGGATGAGCAAAGTCACCTGAAGGCATTCCAGTCCGGGCCTGGGGGCAGTTTCCATTTTCCCGCGGTCGCCGGAAGCCACGGATTGCCCTGCCGCAAACGGGAACAGACCGAACGCCAGCGCTGCGGAACATGACAAGATAAACATGTGGGGCAATCTCATAACCACTTTTACTAACCCCGCCGGAAAAAGACGGTTTCAAAAATAAACATCCGCCCCTGCCGGCGGGCGACACGGGCGGATGCAGGAAACGTACGGAAAGCGGAAAAACTTACTTCTCCACTTGAACGATCGCGTTCTTTTCCAATTCAATCACCACGCCTTCCGCAATCTTGAGAGAAACGGTGCGCTCATTCACCTTCTCCACAAAACCGTGCAGCCCTGCGTTTGTAATCACCTTGTCCCCGCGCTGCAGGGCTGCGATGCGCGCCTGCTGCTCCTTCTGCGCCTTCCTCTGGGGACGGATCAGCATCACCCAGAACAGGACGATGATAATCACAAACATGAACATGGGGCTGGCGAGAATCTGCTGAAACATATTTGCGGGTTCCTGCCCGGCGGCGCCCGCCGCATCCTGAGCCTGTGCTAACATAAAGATATTCATAAAATGTCGTTTGCTTTATACCGCGCGATAAACGAATCCTTGAAGGAACCGAACGTGCCGGCGGCTATGGCCTCGCGCGCCTGGGCCATCAGCCGGAGATAGAATTCCAGATTCTGAAAAGAAAGCAATCTTAAAGCGAGTATTTCACCGGCTTTAAACAAATGCCGCACGTAAGCGCGGGAAAATTGCGTGACATGCGGATGTCCCTCCGGGTCAATTGGGCGGGAATCCGTCGCCCAGCGCTGATTCTTGATATGCATGGGGCCGTCCGGAGTCAGCGCCACGCCGTGGCGAGCCAGGCGGGTAGGCATTACGCAGTCAAACATATCCACGCCGCGGGCAATCATTTCCAGCAATTGGGGGGGGGTGCCCAGCCCCATGGCGTACCGGGGCTTCTCCTCCGGCAGCCAGGGAGCGGAATGATCAATGGCGCGGAGCATTTCATCCTCCGGCTCTCCCACGGAAACGCCGCCGATGGCGTACCCGTCAAAATCCATGGCGGCCAGTTCTTCCGCGCACTTCTTTCTTAAATCCGCATACACGGAACCCTGCACAATACCGAAATGGTGCTGACGCCCTTCCCCGGAACGGGGCCGATGTTCCTGCACCCACGCCTTGCAGCGGCGGGCCCAACGAAGCGTGTACCCCAGGGAGGCTTCCGCGTACTTCCTGTCGCAGGGATAAGGGGGGCACTCGTCAAACAGCATGGCGATATCACTGCCCAAGTCCGCCTGGATCTCCATGGACCGCTCCGGGCTCAGCATCATGTACGCCCCGTCCAAATGGTTCTGGAAACGCACCCCTTCTTCCGTAATTTTACGGAGCTTGGCAAGGGACCAGACCTGGAACCCGCCGGAATCCGTCAAAATAGGGCGGTTCCAGGAGGAAAATTTGTGTAATCCGCCCATTTGCCTAATTAAAGCGGAACCGGGGCGCAGGGACAAATGATAGGTATTTCCCAGAATAATCTCAGCTCCCAGCATCTCCAAATCCTGCGGATGCATGGTTTTCACGGAACCCTGCGTTCCCACCGGCATGAAAATGGGGGTGGGAACCCGTCCATGCGGCAACTCAAGCGACCCCAGGCGCGCAGCCGTGGTGGAATCTTTCTGATGAAGTATAAAAGGCATTGGAATCAGACTTTCTGCAATTTGATAAAGCGGGCGCGGTAAATCGGCTTTCCCATGGCCTCCCATTGAAGCTGGAAATCCGTACGGGGATAAAAAAATTCGTCCTCATCCCAACTGGCACGGCTAAACAGACCGCTGCGCGCCACATGGTCCAGCACCCACAGAAAATATCCTTCATGATCCGTCTTGAACAGGAACTCCCCGCCATCGGACAGGGAACGGTGAAGCACGGGAAGAAAATCCTCCTGCACCAGCCGGTTCTTATGATGCCTCTCCTTGGGCCAAGGATCCGGACATAAATAATGCAGCCGGGAAATGCAGCCGGGCTGCATCATCCATTCCAGAAAGTAACGGCTTTCCACGCGAAACACCTTCACGTTATCCAACCCGCGGACGGCCGCCCGGGAACAAACCCCCCGTACGCGGCCCAAAAGCCGTTCTATTCCCAGAAAACGGCGTTCCGGATAATGGGCCGCCATCTGGAGCAGGAACCCTCCGTCCCCACACCCCAAATCAACCTCAAACGGACCATCCGCTCCAAAAATATCAGAAGGCGCCAGCACCTTGAAAAAATCGTCTGGAATAAAGGCCGGATTTATCATGGGAATCAACGTGCGGATAAGATGCGTTACAAAACGGACTCTGTCAAACGAGAAGACCCTCTCCCCGCAAGCATGGCGGGAAGAGGCCCGAAAAAACGGAAAAAATAAGCCAGAACGGCCCGGAACCGTCAGCTCCGGCAATAAAGGCGATTATAAATTTTACGGTCAAAACGGTAATAGCGTGCGGCGCGGTGGGGAACCCCCTCCTCCTTCTCATCCAGCGGCACAATGTAGGGGCGGGAAGCGATTTTTTTGTGGAAATTACGCACATCCATGGGCTTGCCGTGAATCTCCTCATTCAACCGCCGGAGCTGAAGAGCCGTAAACTTGGCAGGCAACATGTCATAAATCAGCGCAGGCTCCTTCTTCACGGAAGAACGCACTCTCTCCAGCGCCAGGTCAATAATATCCCGGTGATCAAACGCCAGTTCCGGCAAATCATCTACAGGAACCCAGCGGGTCTTATGGCTTTCCATCAGTTTGCGCAGCTTGGTGGAAATCCTGAGCATGGCCATGTAGGCCACCGTCACCAGGCGTCCTATCTTCTGGCCGGAAACAGCCTCCACCCATGCCCTGTCCTCCGGATTCTTGATGCGCGATGGAGCGCCGAAAGTATGGAACTGTTCCAAATGGGGGGAAGACATGCCGGTCATGTCAAACAAAACGCGGCGGGCAGCGGCATCCAATTCTTCCTCCTCATAAATCAAATCGCCGGGCAATTTGGAAATGGCGCCGGTATGGCCGGGTTCAAATTGCGTCTTCTCAACCAGAAGGACTTTCAGACCTTCTTCATCGAACCCGATCAACACACAATCCACTGAGAGATGCGGATAAAATGCCTGCCTGCTCATTATGTTATCTATTATTGTAGTAAGTTCCCAGAATCGCATCAACGCTACGCAAGCGAACCAGCCAAGTCAACCAAAATCAAAATAGAAACGGCAATGAAAAACCGTTCCCCTTGCCCCCGGGAAACATCACGCCACTTCCGGAATACTGCTTCTCACGGGCGGAAAAACGCGCCTGCGTCTTGCATTTCATCATCTCCCCATCCATATAATAAAATCATGCAGACAGGTATCCTCAGGGGAATGTCCGTGCTGGCCGGGCTGCTATGGCTGGCATCCTGCTCGTCCTCTCCCAAAAGCCGGGATTATCCGGGCTACATGACCCGCCCCTATACCATCCGGGGGCACCGCTACCATCCCATGAACGTGGAACAGGCGCTGACGTATGAACAAACGGGAATTGCCTCCTATTACAATGAATGCGCCCTTTGGGGGCTCGTCAGCGGAAAAACGGCGATCGGAGAAAACGTGCGCCCCTGGCACCTGCACGCAGCGCATCCCACCCTTCCCCTCCCGTGCGAAGTGCTCGTTCAATCCCTTCGAACAGGCAAAACCGTAAAAGTCCGCGTAAACGACCGGGGCCCCTTCATCAAAAACAGAATCATAGATCTTAGTGAAGAAGCCGCAGAACGGCTGGACATGAAGCACCACGGACTGGACAAAGTCAGAATCACCGTCCTTTCCGTAGGAGACGGGAAATGGAAAAAAGAAGCGTCCCCTTGCGCCACTCCGGCCTGATTCCCTACTTCAACACATTCCGTGTGGTCTTAAAATGCATCTTGGCCACCTTGGGCAGCATTTCTTCCCCATGCAGGGCCACCAACTGGCGCGCAGCTTTCACCACTTGGCCGGAAGCTCCCAGCGGCAACTTCATGCCGGCGCCCTCTCCCGCCGCATCCATCCAATTCACAAAACGTTCGCGCGCCAGAATAGATGCCGCAGCCACAGCAACATCGCTCTCCGCCCGGACACGCTGTTCCAGCCGGACAGACACCTTTTTGGCGGCAAGCGCCCTCTTCAGAACAAACGGATTGGCGAACTGGTCGCTCAATGCCATGGGACAATCCGGAACCTTGGCCGCCAGCCCCTCAATCACCGTAGCATGCCCCCAGGCCAGAAAACGGTTCAAATTCCCGAACGCCGGATAAAGCTGGTTATACCGTTCCGGGCCAATGCTTACCAGATGAAACCGGATGCCCGGCACCCTGCGGATCCCCTCCGCCAGGCAGCGGATTCTGGATGAAGACCCTACCAGCTTGCTGTCACAAACACCCAGCTTGCGCAATGCGGCGCCGATGCCCCCGTCCACATAAACACCAGCCACCACCAGCGGGCCGAAGTAATCTCCCTTTCCGCTTTCGTCTATCCCGAAGTGAGGAACAAAATCGACTCCTTCTTCCATCTCTTCCGGCTGGGACAAAACTCCGGTCACCTGCGGTTCCAGCGTAAACTCTATAAAATCATCCGTTCCCTTTCCCTGCAGAAGAAGCTTGTTCTTCTTCTCGTAAACCGTCGCCAGCAGGGAAGGCCCGGCAAAGGAAAAACGCGCATAGGGCACCTCTCTTCTTTCAAACCCCTTTTCCTCAAGAATGGACTCAAGCCTTCCGGCTTGGGCGTCAGTCAGCATGGTTGTAAACGTGGTTCGCATATATCCTTCCCGGAGCCGGAACACTCCGGCGGCAAGCAATGGAAGCATCCCAACCATTCCGGTCAAGCAAAATTCCTGCATCACGCAGTTGAGAACGTAAAAATCAAGCATGCCACGGATTATGTGATTTTTTAGGAGACAAATCATGCACGCTGAACTATAAAACTCATACATTCATATCATTCTGCACTCCATATGGCTAAAACATTAACAAAACGAGACCTCGTTAACAAAATCAGCGCCGAAACCAACTTCACTCAGATTGAAGTGTTCGACATCGTACAGCGTGCCGTGGACATTATCTCCAGCACCCTTGCTGAAGGCGACCGTGTGGTGATTCGCAATTTCGGAACCTTCCAGGTGAAGGAAGTGAAGCCCAAAGTAGGCCGCAACCCCAAAAACCCTGACCAGGATGTGCCGATTCCGGCCCGCTCCGTTGTCAAATTCAAGGTCGGCAAAGAATTGAAGGATCAGGTCGCCAAGCTGACCGCCTCCAAATAATCCCCACAGGGATCAGACAGATTACTCCGGGCGCCTCCATCAAGCAATGGAGGCGCCTTTTTGTTTGCAATTTGCGCGGCATTCGGGAATATAAGGGAACGTGAGCATGTTCCGGATACAGTACCTTCTTCTGATTGCCGCAGCAGCACTTTGCTCCTGTGCTACAGAACGCACGGTAGCTACAAACTTTCAGCCCCGGCAACGCCCTGATTCGGAAAAAACGGACGCAGAGCTGATGGATGCCTTGGAAGCGAAATTCGCCGGCGGCTTCGGCCAGCAGACGGACAAGGAAGGAAACACCAGGATGGTGTCCCAAAAACGGAGTTCCTTTGAAGGACTCCGGTACAGCGGCAACACGTCTCAAATCGAAAAAAAGGCTTTTGAAACCGCATCCTTTGAAAAAAAGAAATTTGACGGCGCCTCTACCCGGTTTGAAACGAAGAAATGGGATGGCATCAAATCCTTCACGGATGACAAGCTGGAAACGCCGGACTTCATCGCCCGCGCCAAGGGAGTAAATACCCACTCCTGGCAGGATGCCTCCAAACAATACGCCACGCAGCAATCCGACTTTCATGGACGCTCCTGGAAAGAGGCGGACAAACGCTTCGACCGCACTGTCAACCGGGACATTGAGGCCAAGAGACAAAGCTTTGGACAGCCAACTATCATGAGTGCGCGGCAAGCCCAGGCGCATACTATTCAGGAAACGCGGGAAATGATGGGACGCACGGACTGATGTGCCGATGTTTCGGACGTGATCCCATGCCACATTTCAGATTCGACATTGTTTTCAGCCGCCATCTATAATTCTGCCCGTGAGTGCCAAAGACGTTCCTCCTTCCATCACCCTGCCTACCAGCGACTACTATACCATTGTCAAAATGAGCAATCATGCCGTCGTGGGAGTATTCCGCCAGCATGTCTTTGCGCGCCGCAGCACGCGCCGTTATGCGCCCCCCATCCCTGAAGAACACGACTCCTATTGCGTTAAAAGAACTCCGGAGCGTGTCATGGTCCAAATCTTTCATGACGGCAACGAAGTTTACCGTTGCATTTTTGTGCCGCCTGCCGATTATTGACGGCAGGACAACCATGAAAGCTCCTTTTTTCAGTCCGGCCTTCTGCCTCATTACAAGCCTGATTACAGCCTGCTCTTCTCCCTCCGGCCCCAATGCGTGGACGCCGGTCACTTCCGGTCCTCCGCGTGCGCCCATCCCCCAGAACGAAGTTCTGGTCATTGACGAATACCCCATGGGGGAATACACCAACGTGGGGCATTTTAACGGGCCGGAAGGGCGCATTGTCCATGTCTCTATGGAAGACAAGGAACTAATCGACTACTTCACCAAGGAAGCTGCGGCCATGGGGGGCAATACCGTCGTCATCAGGGAACCGCGCATCCGCTACCGTTCCGGCGAAGGCAAGAGCAGCCGGGTGGACGTCATCTATGTTCGGGAAGAAATGGGAACACACGGTGCGGAAGACCTGGGCATGGACTCGCTCCCCATTGATGAAGAATCTCTGCGGATTTATTAGAGCCGCCGGAAACGTCCCAGGTGCCATTTCCTGCCCGGAGTTTTTTCAGCTCTTTTTATTGGCCGCACCGCAATGCGGGCACTCCGCACGGGAATTCCCCTTCTCCATATAAAACCGGAATCCGCATATCCGGCACTGGAACTTGCGCCTCCGATCCAGGAAAGATCGTATCCATCCCACAGCCAGGCAAACAGACACCACAGCGCAAAAACCGCCGGCGCCCAGTAAAAACAGGCGCATCAAAAAATCTTGGAGGGTCATATTCACGGCTCTTCCTCCTTCCATTCGATGGACATGGTGCCGCTCCGCGGCTCCCGGGACGGAACCCAGCGCAAAGACCGGGCGAACCTCATTGCGGACTCATCCGCTCCATTACTTCCGGAAGACTCCAGTAACAAAACTTGAGAAGGAACGCCCCATACATCCACCACCACAAAAAAATCACTCCTCAGCCCCGTGTGATCTTCACTTCTGGAAAAACCGGACAGGGAGCCGGCTGTAACAATCCGTCCATCCAGCCCCGGGGAACAAAAAGACAAATAGGGAATGCATGTTCCGGAAATCTCCAAGGAAGGATTCATCATGGCGCGTATATGAAAATCCGGATGCTGCCACATACGCCAGACCTGATCCGCCACAGTGGGCACGGACACGGGGGGGAGAGGGGCCAGAGGCGTATCTGCGGAACGCGGAGAAGGCAAAGTCACACCCATTTCCCCGGTCGGGCCGGCCGTCACCGGATCAGCCCAAACGGGGCCTCTCACAGGCAGAGGAGTATTGCGCAGCACATACTGATGCAGGCGCGGATTATCTGCAGGCAGCACCACCACGGCACCCGGCTGATCTCCCCTGCTGCGGATTTCCGGCACCTCCACATGGACAAAAAGGCCGGCGGCAAAAGCGCAAACGCCAAAAAAAAGCATCCACAGAAAAATACGCCAGCGCAACAGGCCGGTTTCCCTCCAGTCAAACGTCAATCCCAAATGAAGGTCGAAAATTTTATCCCGGCTCTTTTTATTCAGCTTCATGAGGTAACAAGGGAAAAAATCAATCCGCGGGCTCGGCGGCAATATAACACGTCATCCCCTTGGCAAGCACCATATCCACCAGCTGCTGTTCCAGGGCCCGTGAAACGGAATCATCCAAACGCAGGGCAATCCCCATACGGCTCCCATTCTCCCCATGCTCCCGGGAAATCCGGTCCAATTCTGAGGAAACGCCGGGCAGCCCGCCTTCAATCAGGCGGTTTCCGATATAAAAAGCGGGCTGGTCGCCAGCCGTAACTGAAATAAACTCAACATCCCCCACAATATTCATCAGAAAATGGGAAGAAGGAGCCTTTACCTCATACCCGTACGCCATTCCCACACGGGAAGTCATGATCGTCAGCACGCAGACAAGAACAACCAAATCCAGCAGGACGACCACCTGAATGAAAAACGCCCCGGCGGGCAATGTTGAACGGGTCTTGATCTGCATGCCTTTCCTCCTTCCCTGTTGCACTCACACGCCCCGGCCATTCATGCTCTCTCCGGCCTCGCGCCTCTGCCGGGCATCACACACCAGGCAAACGGCCTCCGTGCCGGCCCGTTCCAGGGAATGTACAATCTGGCGGGAGCGGGAGGCCAGGTAGGAATAAAACAAATAAGCGGGAATAGCAATGCTCAGCCCCAGGGCGGAACTAAGCAGGGCCTGGTAAACGGCATCCGACATGGCAAGAGAGGGAGCCTTCCCTTCCAGAACCCCCGGCTGGGAATAAAATCCCACCAGCCCCTGGATCGTCCCCAGCACGCCGACTAGCGGGCTCACCGTAGCCACTACCAGCAATCCGCGGATATTCTTTTCAATCTGAAACACTTCCATCTGAACGGAATCCTCTGCCACAGTCCGTAGTTCTTCACGCCTCAATCCGGCATGCGCCAGCACGGAAGAAACCACGCGGGCCGCAGGTCCCGGTAAAATGGAAGCCTCATGCCGGGCTTCATCCGTCTTTCCGGCATTTACCAGCTTGGAAATACCTCTTAAAAAATCTCCAGTATTAATTTGAATCCTGTGAAAATACAAAATCCGCTCCGCGACAACCGCCAGCGCATAAACGGCCAGAACGCTCAAAACCCAGAACAACGGACCTATCTTGATGATCAATTCATTCATAACCCTCTTTCTCGCGTTAGATCATGCACACTTCCCATGTAAATTCAACTCAAACCTATGTGGCCCGGCAACCGAGCTTCTGCAGCAGCCGCGTTCCCGCCCATAATAAGACGGAACCAAGCCACAGCAGGGAACCGAAACTCAGGAGCCATACCGCATCAAACAGGCACATGCCGGAAAGCAGCACCGTCACAGCCCTTTGAACCCGGGGCCTGCCCGCCTCACGCCGTGCTACGGCGGAAATCACGCAGGTAAACAAAAACAGGCCGAAAGCATACCACAGCAAGGCCGGAGGAGGAACGGACTCTCCACCCGAACGGGCAAATGCCAGGCCGGCGGCCAGCACCCACACCCCGCGGCACAACCCCATCAAAACAATGGAGCCGCTCCACAGTTTATGGAACACATTATACAGGGAAATCACAATCAGCAGCAAAGCCCCCACGGCAAATTCCCCGCCCAGCGCCATGTTCAGCACCAGGCCGGACAACCCGGCCGCCAAAGACAACAGCCTCAGTACGGAAACGCTCACCGCGCCGCACGGCACGGGGCGGTCCGGATAACGGGCGGCATCCCACCTGGCGTCCACACGGTCATTCTCCCACATGCCATACAAATAAAAGCACAGCCCCATCAGCACTACGCCCCCATACAGGGCGAGAGGCGGTAGCTCCGCCCCACGGACGGAAGCCCACGCCGCCGCCGCGTTGGTAAACAGCGTGGGAATATTGGCCGGACGGGAGGAACGGAGCACTCCTCTCAATAAACGGCAATCATGCATCGCCGCATACTGTACAGGGAAAAACGGCGATGACCAAGCACATCCACAGTCAGCAAAAATGCAGGAACCGGCATCCCGCCCATGCCGGGCAGCATCCATACATACCCAGAAATAGATTGTCTTTGCAGGACTGTCCCCTATCATGCCGGAGGCATTAAAAATACTCTTCTCTCCCCCCATGAATATCAGGACCCACATCCAGGCGCTTCTCATCTGTACCATGCCCCTGTCCGCACAGGGGCAAAGCATCGTGGATTCACGGGCCTCCCTTCCACGAGCCGTCCAGCTTCACGGGGATGAAGGCAGGGAAACGGTGCGGCCAGACGAATCCAAGCGCATCTCTCCGAACGAAGCGCCGGCATCCCGTGTTCAGCCCCAGCGGATCGTCAACCGGATTGCCGCCACAGTCAACGGCCGTCCCATCACGGCCAATGAGGTCAGCGTGCGTCTCATGCCCATCGGAGCACAGCTCGCGGCCCAGTATCCCAAACAGGGGCCCGAATTCTACAAGCAACTGGCCCTGGCGAAAAAAAACATCATTGAAGACCTGGTGGAGCGAGAACTGCTCCGCAATGAATTTGAAGGCATGGGCGGCGTCATTAGGGACTCTCTCATTGACCAGGAAGTCAACCGCACCATCCTGACCACCTTTAACGGAGATCGTTCCGCCTTCCTGAAAAACCTGAGCCTCTCCGGCATGACCATCCGCGCTTTCCGGGAAATGACGAAAAAACAGCTCCAGGTTCAAATCATGCGGGCTTCCAAATACGACCAGGAAATACCGCCTACTCCGGAGGAAATACAGCAGGAATACGAATCTACCAAAGAACAATACCGGGACCTGACCAAAGACAAAATCAAATTCAAGAAAATCTTCATTCCCATGCTGGGGGATGACTCCGCCTCCACGCCGGAAGTACAGCTGAACCTAGCGGAACTCATCGCCAAGGAAATCAAATCCAAAAACGCCACCTTTGAGGAAATGGCCAAACGCTACTCCAAGGATCTATATGCGGAAAAAGGCGGTGACTGGCCCGTTACGGAACGCTCCACGCTCTCCCCGGAATCCGCCGCCATCATCTTTGGCGCACAGCCCGGCGAAATCATCGGACCGTTGGTGGACTCCACCGGCTTCACCATCGTATTGGTGGAGAAAAAGGAACTGGCGCCGCCGCCCCCCCTCTCCGCCATCAAGGAGCAGATTGACATCATGGCGCGCAACAAGCGCAGCAATGAACGTTATAAAAAATGGGTGGAACGCCTCCGGAAAAAAGCCATCGTCAAAATATACATCTGATTTTTCTCCTTTCCCCATTGCCGGACCGGCCCATTCAACAAGGCCGGTCCGGCGTTCTCTCTTTCATTCCCCCTGTTTTTCTTTCCGCCAACCGTTCCGTCCGCTCTCCTTCTCCTGCCGGGGGCATCTTCCTCTCGCCCATATCTCTGGAAGACGCCTTCATACATAACTGGACGGCGGCCGCAAGTCATCCCGCCTGACGCGTGGAACCCTGCTGACGTAATCCGGGCAGAAACCATATCCTGCTGAATAAAAATCTTGCAAGATGGCAGATTTCCAGTCGTAATATCACAGATATGTTCACCAATATTACACGCACGACCCTCTGCATTACTGCGTTCAGTATCGCCAGCCTCATGGCGGCGCCTCTGAATGCAACCAAAACGGAGAGCCTGGATTGGAACTGGAAATTCGCCCGTTTCGGGAAAATGCCGGATGGCAGTACGCAACCGGAACCGGGAAAAGCCATGGGATTCGCCACTGCCACCAGTGAAGAATCCGGCAATCCGGCGGACAATGCCGTGGACGGGGACAAGTCCACCCGCTGGTGTGCCGCCAGTGGCAAAAGCGGAGAAAAAATCACCGTGGACATGGGACGCCCCGTAGATGTAAAAACCGTTAACATCCTGTGGGAAAAACAAAGCAACCATCTTTTCAAGCTGGAAGGCTCCGGTGACGGAAAACGCTGGGCAACTATTGAAGACAAAACTTCCGGGCAAAACGACTCCAAGGAAGACACGGTAGAAAACAAAACCGGCAAACCGCGATACTTCCGCATCACCGTCACGGGCAATAACCAGAGCAACTGGGCCAGCATCCGTGAAATCACCTTTAAAAACGACAAGGGGGAAATTATCCGCCCTCAGGCCGCCGCCGGAACCAGTAAGTCGGACAATCCCTCCAGCCCCTCTTTCAACGACAAAAACTGGCGTTCCTTGAACCTGCCGCACGACTGGGGCGTGGAAGGCCCCTTCCGGATGGAAATTG
Organism: Akkermansia sp. UNK.MGS-1; assembly: GCF_000980515.1. Taxonomy (NCBI): domain Bacteria; kingdom Pseudomonadati; phylum Verrucomicrobiota; class Verrucomicrobiia; order Verrucomicrobiales; family Akkermansiaceae; genus Akkermansia; species Akkermansia sp. UNK.MGS-1. The sequence continues at coordinate 25,900 of NZ_LBCB01000040.1, forward strand.
AAAACAGAACCGGAAAACTCCCCTGGGTCGGCATTGGCTGGTACCGCAAAACGCTGGAAATCCCGGCGGACGCCAAGGGCAACCAATTCTATCTGGACTTTGACGGCGTTATGTCCCGCCCCAAAATTTATGTGAACGGACACCTGGCCGGCGAATGGAAATACGGTTACAGCTCCTTCCGCGTGGACATCACGCCCTTCCTGAAATTCGGGCAGCAAAATACCATTGCCGTCAGAGTGGACAATCCCCCCAGCACCTCCCGCTGGTATCCGGGCGGCGGCATCTACCGCCATGTGTGGCTCACGGAATCCAACCCTGTGCACATCGAACACTGGGGCGTTTTCGTCAAAACTCCGGAAATCACCAAATCCGCCGCCAAGGTGGAAGTGGACACCACGGTAAAAAACACCACGGACAAAGCCGTCATCCCCACTGTTACTGAAGAAATCCTGGACGGAGGTAAAATCGTAGCCTCCACAACCACCAAAGGGGAAGAAATTCCCGCCGGGGAAAAGGGCAAAATCACCAGCACGCTGACGCTCAAAAACCCCACTCTGTGGACCCTAAACGCTCCCCATCTGTATAAGATGAAAACCACGGTCAGGATGGGAGACAAAGTCATCGACCAAAAATTCACCAACTTCGGCGTAAGAACCGTTGAATGGAAACCCACGGGATTCTACCTTAACGGGGAGCGCGTGCAGCTCAAGGGCGTTTGCCAGCACCATGACCTGGGACCGCTCGGCTCCGCCGCCCACACTCGAGGCTATGAGCGCCAGATTGAAATCCTGAAGGAATTCGGCGTCAACTCCATCCGCACGTCCCACAACCCGCCTGCGCCGGAAGTGCTGGACCTGTGCGATAAAATGGGCATCCTAGTCATTGACGAACTTTTCGACGTATGGCAATGCTCCAAAGAAGGCGTCAACAACGAATCCTTTAACGAATGGCATGAACGGGACGTGGTTAACCTCTGCCACCGGGACCGCAACCACCCCTGTGTCATTGCATGGAGTTCGGGAAATGAAGTTCCGGAACAGGGAATGAAAAATCTGCACCATATCTCCCAAACCCTGACGGATCTTTTCCACCGGGAAGACCCCACGCGCAAAGTGACTTCCGGCTGCAACAACGCCAATGCCGCACGCAACGGCTTTGGGGACACCCTGGATGTTTACGGCTACAACTACAAGCCCTGGGCCTACAAGGACTTCGCCAAGGACCGCCCCCACCAGCCGTTCTATGGTGCGGAAACCGCCTCCTGCGTCAGCTCCCGCGGAGAATACTTCTTCCCCGTGGACTGGAACAAGGGCAAGGGATTCTACCTCTACCAGGTCAGTTCCTATGACCTGTACGCCCCCGGCTGGGCCAACCGTCCGGATGTGGAATTCGCCGCTCAGGAAGACAATCCCAACAGCGCGGGAGAATATGTATGGACGGGCTTTGACTACATTGGGGAACCCACCCCGTACAATCTGGACGCCACCAACGCCCTGAACGTGCCGGAAGGGCCGGAACGCGAAAAGCTGATGGCGGAACTCAAAAAACTGGGAGACCGCGCCCCCTCCCGCAGCTCCTACTTCGGCATCGTGGACCTGTGCGGCTTCAAAAAGGACCGCTTCTACATCTACCAAGCCCACTGGAGGCCGGATCTCAAGATGGCGCACATCCTGCCGCACTGGAACTGGCCGGAACGCAAGGGGCAGGTAACACCCGTGCATGTCTACACCAGCGGGGATGAAGCGGAACTCTTCCTGAATGGGAAATCCCAGGGCGTCCGCAAAAAGGGCACCGGGGAAAAGGACCGCTACCGCCTCGTGTGGGAAGACGTCAAATACACGCCCGGCACCCTCAAAGTAGTCGCCAAAAAGGACGGTAAAATCTGGGCTACGGACACGGTAACCACTACCGGAAAACCTGCGGCACTCACCCTCAAGCCGGACCGCAATGAAATCAAGGGAGACGGCTATGACCTGTCTTATGTCACCGTAGCCGTCCGCGACGCCCAGGGCCGTATGGTGCCCCGAAGCAAAAACCAGCTCACCTTCAGGGTAAGCGGCCCTGCGGACATCGCCGGCATCTGCAATGGTGATCCCACGGACTTCACCACCATGGCGAATCCGGAAAACAAGAAAATCATGAAAATCAAGGCCTTCAATGGTCTTGCCCAGGTCATTCTGCGCTCCCGCAAGGGAGAATCCGGAAAAGTGACGCTCCAAGTCATCTCCAACGGACTCAAGCCGGCTCAGACAACTGTGACGGTCAAATAAAAAAACAGGAAAAACTCCGTTCCAGCCGCCGGGCTCCATCAGGAAACCCGGCGGCTTTTTCATCACATTATTCCGGGGAAAAAGAGCCATCTTTCCACCCTCTCCCGGACAGGTAGGGATTGAAAGAAAAAAACTTTATGCTACCCTTTTGCCCATGTCTGATCTGCCCAAAGCATACGATCCCTCCCTGGTGGAAGAAAAATGGCAATCCCGCTGGATTGAAGAAGGTTGTTTCAAGGCTGACCCGGCTTCTGAAAAGCCTGCCTACTCTGTCGTCATCCCTCCCCCCAACGTCACGGGAGTGCTGCATCTGGGCCATGTGCTGAACAACACCATTCAGGACATCCTGGTGCGCCGCGCGCGCCAAAAAGGATACGAAGCCCTCTGGCTGCCCGGAACAGACCATGCCGGAATCGCCACGCAGGTAAGGGTGGAAAAAGACCTCAAACAGACAACGGGCCGGAGCCGCCACGATCTGGGCCGTGAAGCCTTCCTGGAAAAAGTCTGGGAATGGAAAGAAAAACACGGAGGCATCATCATCAACCAGCTCCATAAGCTGGGTTGTTCCTGCGACTGGGACCGCGAACGCTTCACGATGGATGAGGAATACACCAAAGCCGTTGGACAGGTCTTCATTGAACTCTTTAAGGAAGGACTCATCTACCGGGGCCGCCGCATGGTCAACTGGTGCCCTGTATCCCTCACGGCCCTCTCTGATGAAGAAGTCATCATGACTGAGCAGAAAAGCAAGCTCTACACCGTTCTTTACAAACTGGAAGACGGGTCCGGAGCCCTCCATGTAGCCACCACCCGCCCGGAAACCATCATGGCGGACGTGGCTGTGGCCGTCAACCCGAAGGATCCGCGGTACGCCCACCTCATCGGGAAAAACGTCATGCGCCCGCTCAATCCCACCCCCATTCCTATCATCGGAGATGAATATGTAGAAATAGAATTCGGCACGGGCGCTCTGAAAATCACTCCGGCCCATGATAAGGCCGACTTTGAAATAGGCCGGAAATTCAACCTGGAAATTATCGACATCCTTACCCCCGACGGTCATATCAACTGCCCGGAAGTGCCCGAACTCCACGGCATGGACCGCTTTGACGCACGCCGCAAATCCGTGGAAATGCTGGAAGCCTCCGGCCTCATGGTCAACATTGAAGACTATGATAACAAAGTCGGGTTCTCCGAACGCGCCAATGTCCCGATTGAACCGCGCCTCTCCATGCAGTGGTTCCTCAAATACCCCTGCGTGAAAGAAGCCGCGGACGCCGTAGCGGGAGGGGATATCACTTTTCGCCCCGCGCGCTGGGCGAAAACCTACGCCCACTGGCTGGAAAACATTCAGGACTGGTGCATCTCCCGACAGCTCTGGTGGGGCCATCGCATCCCGGTCTGGTACCGCAAAGACAAGGCGGAAGAACTCAGGAACGCCCCGGCGCTGGACGCCTCCGCACTGGAACAGGGCTTCCTCTACGTGGGAACCGAACCGCCCCAGGACCCGGACAACTGGATTCAGGACAACGACGTAATGGACACATGGTTCTCCTCCTGGCTGTGGCCTTTCTCCACCATGGATGAGGAAACCCGCGCCAAATTCTATCCCACTACGGATCTTGTCACGGGACCGGACATCATCTTCTTCTGGGTGGCGCGCATGATTATGGCCGGATACCGTTTCCAGCATGACAAACCGTTCAGCAACGTCTTTTTCACGTCTATCATCCGTGACAAAATCGGGCGTAAAATGAGCAAATCCCTGGGCAACTCCCCGGATCCTCTGGACCTGATCGCCAACTACGGAGCGGACGGCCTCCGCTTCGGACTCATGCGCATCGCCCCCACAGGAACGGACGTGCGCTTTGATGAAAACCAGATCAGCGAAGGCCGCAACTTTGCCAACAAGCTGTACAATGCCACGCGCTTCCGGCTGATGCAGGGAGATGCCAGGGGAGAAACGGCCCCTCACTACTCATCCGTACATATCTCCATTATCTCCAAGCTCAAGCAACTGCATGCAGATGTAGAAAAAGCGCTGGCGGACTACGAATTCAACGCCCTCATCCAAACCCTGTACCAATTCTTCTGGAACGAATACTGCGACCGCTTCCTGGAAGCCGTCAAGGGTGACCTGAAGGACGGGGCGGACCCAGCGGCACGGGCAGCCACGCTCACCACGATGGACACGGTGCTCAGGCACTACCTGGCCCTTCTGCATCCGGTCATGCCTCATATCACGGAAGAACTCTGGGCCTCCCTGGGCTTTGCGGAAAGCAACGGCGGCCTGCCGCTCATGCGCACTCCTCTCCCCTCTGCCGAAAACCTCCTGGCAGGACTTGATGAAAGCCGCATCACCTTGGCGAATACCCAGGCCGCAGCCCTTTATGAAACGGCCAACAAGGCCCGCAACCTGAAAGCGGAATACGACCTTTCCAACAATAAAAACGTCAGCTTCATCCTGAAAACTCCCCACGACGTACCCCAGGATATCCTCTCCCGTCTGGCCATTTTGGCGAACGCCAAATCCGTCATCCGGGACGCAGCTTACTCCTCCCCCAAGGGAACGCCTGCGGCCCTCACGCCGCTTGGGGAACTCTTCCTGCCCCTGGAAGGCCTTATTGACGTGGAAGCGGAAAAGGAACGCCTGGGCAGGGAACTGGACAAAATAGCTAGGGAAATCGCCAAATCCGCGGCCAAGCTGGGTAATGCGGGCTTTGTGGAAAGAGCTCCGGCAGAAGTCGTGAATCAGGAAAAAGCCCGTCTGGCGGACTGGGAGGCAAAACAATCCCAGTTAAAAGGGATGCTTGATTCCCTTTCCTAACCATCTATCATTCCGGGAATGAATAATATTCAAAAGTACTTTGCCGGCCGCGAGCAATTCATTGAATTGCTTGAAGCGGTGGGTATACGTACTCTTGAACAATTCGCTTCCGCGGACCCCTCCACCGTTTTGCCTGAACTTCACCAGGCAAAACGGATGCTGAAACTGCAGACGGAAATTCCTTCCGCTCCCGTTTTCAGGGAATGGGTGAATCAGGCTCTTTCTTCTCCTACTGCGCCGGAACCGGAGCTTCTTCCCATCCATGAGGGCGACGGCCTCCCCCTTGCCACTCCCGTTGACCCTTCGATTACTGATTCTTCAGAAAACAGAAGGGAACGTGGGCGTTCCCATACGGACGGACCTCCAAAACATCTCTCCGCCAAGGCCAGGCTGCAGGAAGAACACAGCTACCAGCCCGCAAAACATGTTCACACCCACAAGGAGCCGAAAACCTACCTTCGCAAAAAAGGCATCAAGCACATGACCTCCTTCCGGACATGGATGGGAGCCGTTATCGTCCTGCTCCTGTTCATCTGCATCCTCTTCTCCATTTCGGTCACCACCCTTGTGCTTCTCAATGGAGAACGAGGCTGGCCGTTAATCAGCCTCTGCTTCGGCCCCTGGATTCTGGCGCTGGTTCTCTATCTTTCCCTGGCGCTTCCCCGGAAATGCAGCGTGTGCAGGGCCCATGTCTTTTCCTTTAAAAAATACACCCGCAATAAGGCGGCCCACCATATTCCCCTGTTCGGCTACGTATTCGCCACGGCACTGCATATATTCCTCTTCCGCTGGTTCCGTTGCCCGGCCTGCGGTTCCTCCCAGCAACTGGGAAAACCCCGTACCGAACCGCACAGGCATTAACGAAGCTTAATTCCTGCGCCAGGCTTCACGGTATCCCGGCCTCCTGCCTCCTTTCTTCCCCTTACCTGGCATTCGGAAGGCGGTTCCTCCATCTGTCCGTCCCTTCCATTATCTGCCCCTATTCCCCGCACTTCAACCCCACGCTCTGACGGGACAGGAAGCCCCTGCCCGCTTCCGTATCTCATGGAACGGCTCCCGGCAACGCCCCCTTCCGGTAACTTATTCTATAAAAAGCCACCATGAGGAACCGCCTCAAAACCGGCTCGGAAAAATCCGGCAAGAAGGCCGTTTCTCCGTCTCTTCCGGATAAATACGTTTCCTCCTTCCTCCGGATATCCTAGCAACTCAAACATGCGTTCAACGTCATGGAAAAGCATATCCCTGAAAACGGCAGTCCAGAAAAACAACCGGACATTTCAACAACCGGAATTCCCCCCTCATAACCTATTCCGGATTTGCCGGCCTCCTGCGCCAGGCAAGGGCTGCGCTCCGGCAACCTTCTCCCTATATGGGAAGCACACCGTAATGAAAACTTATCAGAAAAACGGGGACAATAAAAAACGCCATCCTCCTTTTCGGAGGATGGCGTCCAAAATCCTGAGACGTCTCGGTTAGAGCACTTCCGGAGCAAGGGAAACAATCTTCATGAACTTCTTTTCACGGAGTTCACGAGCGACCGGCCCGAAAATACGGGTGCCGCGCGGGTTGTTGTCCTTGTCGATGATGACGACGGCATTGCCGTCAAAACGGAGCACGGAACCGTCATCACGGCGAATCGGGGCGGCGGTGCGCACTACCACGGCCTTCACCACGGTTCCTTTCTTCACGGAAGCGGTGGGAATGGATTCGCGGATGTGGCAGGTAATAATGTCGCCAATGTGAGCCTGACGGGTGCGCTTGCCGATAACGCCAATCATCTTGGCGGAGCGGGCGCCGGTATTGTCGGCTACCTGGACTAGGGATTCCATCTGGATCATGGTATCAAATCTCCTTTACTTAATGGTTGATTCCTGATTAATGGGTAAGCACTTCCACCAGTTCCCAGCACTTCAGCTTGGAAAGCGGGCGGGTTTCAACGATACGTACCTTATCGCCTACCTTGGCCGTGGAATTTTCGTCATGGGCATAGAACTTCTTGCTCTTCTTGACGATCTTCTTGAACTTGGGGTGCGGAACGCGGGCAACGTATTCCACAACGATGGTCTTGTCCATCTTGGTGGAAGTCACCACGCCGACGCGCGTCTTGCGAAGGCCGGGCTTCTTGGTTGTTTCGGTTTGTTCGGACATTGGATTCTAAAAGTGTTAGAATATTCTGTAATTACCGGAAATCCTCAATTAAACCTCCCCGGTTTCACCCTTAATGGTAAGGGCGCGGGCAAGGTCCTTGCGGACGGTGCGGATTCTCTGGTTGTTTTCCAACTGGCCGGTGGCCTGCTGGAGGCGGAGATTGAAAAGTTCTTCACGAAGGCTGCGCACCAGAGCGGAAAGCTCCTTGGCGGACATAGCACGAAGTTCTTTGGCGGAGTTCTTATCGGACATGGTGATGAGTAGCTTTAGTGTTGAACGCCTTGACGATAGACGAAGCGGGTTGATACGCCCAGCTTGTTGGAAGCCAGTCGAAGGGCTTCACGCGCCTGGGATTCGGTCACGCCGCCTACTTCAAACAGAATGTTGCCGGGGCGAACCACGGCTACCCAGCCTTCCACGGCGCCCTTACCCTTACCCATACGAGTATCCGGGGGACGGGACGTAAAGGATTTCTGCGGGAAAATGCGGATGAACACCTTACCTTTACGTTTCAGGTAACGGTTGATCGCAATACGGCAGGCTTCAATCTGGTTGTTGGTGATCCAACCGCGGTCGAGCACCTGAAGGCCGAAGTCACCAAAAGCAACATAGGTACCGCTGGTGGCATTGCCGGAACGGCTGCCGCGGTGCATCTTGCGGTGCTTCACTCTCTTGGGCATTAAAGGCATATCTTATTCCTCCTTGTGTTAAGTGTGATGAACAAATGTGGTAGCGGCTTTCTTAGGCGCGCGGACGACGGGGTCCGCGAGGGCCGGACGGACGGGAATTCTGCTGGGAGACGACTTCATCGCGCTTGTTGACCCAGCACTTCACACCGATGATGCCGTACAGGGTACGGGCTTCGGCAAAGCCGTAGTCAATCGGAGTGCGGAGCGTTTGCAACGGCACCTTGCCTTCGCGGTACCATTCGGCACGGGCAATGTCAGCCCCGCCAAGACGGCCGGCGCAGCGGATGCGGATGCCGTCGGCCCCGCGTTCCATGGCAACCTGCACGGCGCGCTTCATGGCGCGGCGGAAGGAAACGCGGCGTTCCAGCTGGACGGCCACGTTTTCTGCAATAAGCTGGGCGTCCGTTTCAGGGGAACGGATTTCCACAATGTCAATGTTGACCTGGGTGGAAGCGCCGCACAGGCTCTGGAGGTACTGGCGGATCTTTTCAATTTCCTCACCCTTGCGGCCAATGACAAGCCCCGGGCGGGCAGTGTGGACGGTGATGCGGACACTGTTCCAGGCACGCTCAATCACGATGCTGGAAACGGCGGCGGACATCAACTGTTCCTTGATGTACTTGCGCATCACCAAGTCTTCATGCAGCTTGGTGGCGTAATCCTGGCCCGTGGCGTACCACTTGGAGCGCCAGTCCTTGTTGACGGCGAGGCGGAACCCGATTGGATTTACTTTCTGACCCATGATATTAGTTCAGCTATATGTGTGTTAGATTGGTATGGCCTAGCCTTCTTGATCGGCCAGGATAACGGTGATATGGGATGTACGCTTGCGGATCATGTTGGCGGATCCGCGGGCGCGGGGCATCGTGCGGCGCATCGTGGGCCCTTCATCGACCATGACGGACTTGACCACCAGCGTATCAACGGACAGTTCCGCATTATTCTCGGCGTTGGCCAACGCGGACTTGAGCGTCTTATTCAGCAGGTAGGCACCTTTCTTGGGGGTGTAGGACAGGATGTCGGTCGCCTGGGAGACGGACAAGCCTTGGATTTCTTGAGCAACATCGCGCATCTTCTTGGCGGAGATGCGGGCGTATTTGTAAACAGCTTTCACTTCCATGGGTTTTTCCTCGTAGTGCAGGTTATTATGAAGATGATTTAGTCGTTGGTTTTTACTGAGGCAGAATCTCCGACGCGCACCGGATCGGCTGGCGTCTCAAGTTTCTGAACAAGCGCGCCACATACTTCCTTGCGGACGTCCGTGACTACGGCTTCTCCGATGGTTTGAGCTCCCCGGGTTAACCGAACCGGCATCCCGACTTGCATTCCTGCCGTTCTGCCGGTATTCAGCACCACCACTCCGGATTCGGAATCAATGCTGAGCACCTTGGCTTCCGCCAGGGTTCCCGCGCCATCTCGCACGGGCTGTTGCCTGTATCCCAGAACGGATTCCAGCAGGCGCAGAGAACTCTCCACAGCCGTCCTGGCGTTCGCATCTTCGGATATGGCTTGTTTCATGTAGGCAAGGATGGCTCCGGAGAGCTTGACGGATGCCTGCTCCAACCGCTGGACGCGGTCATTAAAAGCTTCGATGTCCGCCATCGCCTGAATCAGGCGTTCCTCGCTGTTACCTAGCGCAGCGCCCCCCAAAGCTTCCAGCCTGGAACGGATGTCCACCAGCTGTGCGGCCGCCTTGTCGGCGTCGCTGCGGGCCTGGACATAGGATGCCTTGAGGGCCGCATTCTGCTTTTCGAGGCGCTCGATTCTGCGCGTCAGTGCCGCCGTATCCTCTTCCGCTCCCTGCAACGCCCCGCCCAGCCCTACCAAGGTGGTAAGAGAGTATGCAAGGATGGAAGAAGAATTCGACATGTTGATTGTTAACTTACTGATTACTTCTTACCGATACCGCCGTGCTGTTTGAAGACACGAGTCGGGGCAAATTCACCAAGCTTGTGGCCTACCATGTTTTCCGTGACGTACACGGTGGCAAAGTTCTTGCCAGCGTGCACCAGGAAAGTCAGGCCGACGAAGTCAGGCGTAATCATGGATGCGCGGCTCCAGGTCTTGATCGGCTTGCGGTCGCCGGATTCAAGCTGAGCGTCGATCTTGGCGAGAAGCTTTTGGCTGACAAAAGGGCCTTTTTTGAGAGAACGTCCCATGTTATATAATCCTAGTTAAAGTTATAATATATTGATTACTTGGCATTGCGGCGCTGTACGATGACGGAGTCGCTGGGCTTGCGGAGACGGCGGGTCTTCTGGCCCTTGACGTGGCCCCACGGAGATTTGAGGTGCTGGCGACCGCCACCGGACTTGGACTTGCCTTCACCGCCACCGTTCGGGTGGTCGACGGGGTTCATCGTCATACCGCGCACGGTAGGACGAACGCCCATCCAGCGGGTACGGCCGGCCTTGCCGGACATTTCGTTCATGTGCTGGGTATTGCCTACCTGGCCGATCGTGCAGTAGCAATCTTCATTGAAACGGCGGATTTCACCGGAAGGCATCTTGATCAGCGCGTAACCCGCTTCACGGTTGGAAACGATGGCCTGCTGGCCGGCAGCGCGGGCTACCTTGCCGCCGGAACCCGGACGAATTTCAATGTTGTGAACGGAAGTACCCAGAGGAACGTTTTTCAAGGGCATGGCATTGCCTACCTTGGGAGCAACCTTCTGGCCGCTTTCCACCTTCATGCCCACCTGCAGCCCCGTGGGGGCCAGAATGTAGGATTTTTCACCATCCTTGTACTCAATCAGAGCAATGCGGCAGGTACGGTTGGGATCGTATTCGATAGTAAGGACAGTAGCGGGCACGTCAAACTTGTTGCGTTTGAAGTCCACCAGGCGATATTTGCGCTTATGGCCACCGCCAATGTGGCGGGTGGTGATGCGGCCATTATTATTGCGGCCGCCGGATTTCTTGAGGGGTCTGCAGAGACTCTTTTCCGGGGTAGAGGTGGTGATTTCGTCAAAGGACGGCCACACCTTGTAACGGTTAGAGGGAGTAACTGGCTTGAATGACTTGAGGGACATGATAGCTTTCCTTCCTAATAGGGGCTTTAAACGAGGTCAAGGGTTTCACCGTTGGCAAGCTTGACGTAAGCCTTTTTCCAATGAGCGGTGCGACCTGCATCAGAGCGGCGCTGGCGCTTGAGCTTGCCGTCATAGTTGGCGGTACGCACGGATGCGACCTTCTTGCCGAAAGCAACTTCGACAGCCTTCTTGATTTCGATTTTGTTGGCGTCACGATCAACTTCGAAGACCAGCTCGCCGGTAGTTTCCTGGAGCATGGTGGCCTTTTCGCTGATGCGCACCTTCTTGATGACTTGGTAAATGTCTTTCATGGCTTCTTAAGCAGTACGGCTGGCGAGGGTTTCTAAAGCGTTGTCAACGAGGATCACTGCATCAGCATTCATGAGCTGTTCAATGTTCACTTCCGCAGCGGTCATCAGGAGAACTTCCTGAACGTTGCGGGCGGCACGGTAGGTGGTTTCGTCAAAGGAAGCTGCCACAATGAGCACCTTCTTGGCATCCGTCAGGTCTTTGACGGCTTTGATGAAAGATTTGGTCTTGCCGTCAGCCACGGAAAATTCGGAAACGGTGCTGACCTTGGAAGCGGCAATCAGGTCACCCAGTACGCGGCGCAGAGCCAGGCGTCGGGTGCTCTTGTTCACCTTCTTGCTGTAGTCGCAGGGGCGGGGACCGAAGACCACGCCGCCGCCCACAAAGATGGGAGCGCGCTTATCGCCGTGACGGGCATTACCGGTGCCCTTCTGGCGGAAGATCTTTTTGTTATTGCCGCTGACTTCTGCGCGGGTCTTGGAATTGGCGGAACCGGTGCGGCGGTTCGCCTGGTAAGCCACGATCAGGTCATGCACAGCCTGGGAGCCCTTGTCACTGCCTACAACCTGGATGTTGGCGGCGGCGGCGGCTTCTAATGTAAAGGTATTTGCGGACATAGATAGGTTTTCCTATAATCAATGTGAGGTTAACTAAAGCCTTACTTCTTCTTGGCGGGGCGAATCACGAGGTAGGAACCGCGCGCGCCGGGCACAGCACCGGAGATAAGGATGACATTATCTTCCGGACGAACGGCGACGACCTTCAGGTTCTGCACCGTGCGCTTGGCATTGCCCATCTGTCCGGGCATCTTCTGGTTCTTCCAGACGCGGCCGGGGGTGGAACAGCCGCCTACGCCGCCGGTACGGCGGTGCATCATGGAGCCGTGGGCGGCGGGAGAACCGTGGAAGTTGTGGCGGCGCATCGCGCCCTGGAACCCCTTGCCTTTGGAAGTGCCGATCACATCGACCCACTGTCCGGCGGAAAAGAGATCCACGCCGGGATCTTCAGCGCCTTCAGCAGGCAATTCAGACGCTTCTACGCGGAATTCCTTGAGGAGTTTGGTGGGCTGGATGCCCAGTTTCTTGAAGTGGCCGGCCTGAGGCTTGGCCACGCGACTTTCCTTCTGCGCATCAAAGGCGACCTGGATAGCATTGTAGCCGTCCTTTTCTTCCGTTTTAATCTGAGCGAAGGTGTTGCCTTTGACGTCAATGACGGTCACGGGCACCATAGCGCCGGATTCCTGGTCAAACAGGCGGGTCATACCGACCTTTTTTCCGATAAGTCCTAGAGCCATTGTAGTGTGTCTTTCTGTTTTTTAATTACTTATCCGGGTACCAAACTAGATGCGGATCGTGATGTCCACCCCGGCCGGAAGATTAAGCTTCTTGAGCTCATCAATCGTGCGCGCGGTCGGATCAACGATGTCGAGCAGACGCTTGTGGGTGCGGATTTCAAACTGTTCGGCCGATTTTTTGTTGACGTGAACGGAGCGGTTCACAGAAAACTTTTCAATGCGGGTCGGCAACGGAATCGGGCCGTGAACTTTGGCTCCGGTGCGCTTGGCGGTTTCAACGATCTCCTGGGAGGAGCGGTCGATAGCGCGGTAGTCAAATGCGCGGAGTCGAATGCGGATTTTTGGACTTTGCATGGACGTGCGGTCTATTGGTTATACTTCAAAGGTTTGTTTATTTAGCCTTCTCGCTGACAATCTGGTCAACGAGGTTCTGGGGCACCTGTTCAAAGTGGGAGGGCTCCATGGAATAGGAAGCGCGGCCACTGGAAAGGGTTCGGATGGCGGTGGAATAACCGAACATTTCGGACAAGGGGACCATAGCCTTCAAAATGCAGGCGTTGGCCTTGTTTTCCATGTTGCTGATCTGGCCGCGGCGGCGGTTCAGGTCGCCCATGATGTCGCCCTGGTAATCGGTCGGGGTGGAAGCTTCAACGGACATGATGGGTTCCAGCATGATCGGCTTGGCTTTCTTGAAAGCGTCCTTCATGGCGAAGATGGCAGCCATCTTGAAAGCGTTTTCATTGGAGTCCACTTCGTGGTAGGAACCGTCCACCACTTCAACGTGCACGTCCACCACCGGATAACCGGCGACGACGCCCGTGGTCATGGCTTCATTAAGACCGGCATAAACGGCGTTCATGTATTCCTTGGGAATGGCGCCGCCTACGATCTTGTTTTCAATGGTAAGCCCCTTGCCACGTTCGTTCGGCTTCACATCGATGACCACGTGGCCGTACTGGCCGCGGCCGCCGGACTGCTTGACCAGTTTGCCGTCGCCATGGGCAGGGGCAGTAATGGTTTCGCGATAGGCAATCTGGGGCTTGCCGATGTCGGCTTCCACCTTGAATTCGCGCATCAGGCGGTCAATAATGATTTCCAGGTGAAGCTCACCCATGCCGGAAATCAGGGTCTGGCCGGTTTCTTCATCAGTCTTCACCCGGAAAGTCGGGTCTTCTTCAGACAGACGGCCCAGAGCATTGGACATTTTTTCCTGGTCAGCCTTGGTCTTGGGCTCTACCGCCATGGAAATAACGGTTTCCGGGAAGGTGGGGGGTTCCAGGCAGATATCATTGTCCGGGCTGGTGATGGTGTCGCCCGTGGTCACGTTGCGCAGCCCCACGATGGCGGCAATGTCACCGGAGTACACGGCATCAATATCCGTATGCTGGTCAGCCTGAATCTGAATGATGCGGCCCACGCGTTCCGTCTTGCGGGTGCGGGGATTGTACACGGTGTCACCCTTCTTGAGAACACCGGAGTACACGCGGATGAACACCAGCTTGCCGACGAATTTGTCAGCCCAGAGCTTGAACGCCAGCACCATGGGCTTGGCATCGTCCGTAGCGGTGATTTCGAAGGTCTTTTCCGGATCCAGCGTGCTTTCCGCGTGGGCGGGAACGGTTTCTACCGGGGAGGGGAGGTAATCCACCACGGCGTCAAGCAGGAACTGAACGCCTTTGTTCTTGAAAGCGGAGCCACCGGCAACAGGCACAAATTTGTTGGCGATGGTGGCGCGGCGGATAGCTTCCTTAAGCTCTTTGGGCGTGAAGGGTTCTTCCATGAGCACCTTTTCAGCAAGCTCATCGTCCACGTCAGCCACACGGCTCACGAGTTCATGGTAGGCCAGTTCGGCTTCTTCCTTGAGTTCGGCGGGAATATCCTCAATCGTGTAGGTGGAGCCCAAGCGGTCGTTGTCGGCGTAAATAACGGCCTTCTGGTTCACCACGTCAATCTGGCCGCGGAGCTGGTCTTCAGCGCCGATGGGGATCAGAATGGCAGCGGCATTCGCGCCCAGCTTGTTGTGGATATCGTCCAGCACGTTGTTGAAGTTGGCGCCGGTACGGTCCATCTTGTTGACAAAGCACATGCGGGGCACGCTGTACTTGGTGGCCTGGCGCCACACGGTTTCCGTCTGGGGCTGCACGCCTGCCACGCCGCAGAACACCACGATGGCGCCGTCAAGCACACGAAGGGAACGTTCCACTTCAGCGGTGAAGTCAACGTGTCCGGGAGTGTCGATGATGTTCAGCTGGAAATTTTCGCCTTCGAACACTTTGCTGATACCTTCATTCTTCACCTGCTTCCAGTTGGTGGTGACAGCAGCGGAGGTAATGGTGATACCGCGTTCGCGTTCCTGCTCCATCCAGTCGGTCGTGGTGGAACCGTCGTGGGTTTCACCAATCTTGTGAATCATGCCGGTGTAGAAAAGAATACGCTCGGACAACGTGGTTTTGCCGGCGTCAATGTGAGCGGAAATACCGATATTGCGGTAACGCTCAAGGGGAGCCTTGCGATTGGGATTATTTACGTGATCGGACATAGTGTCTGGAAAGTATCTGTAGTGATCGAAAGTGAATGATTCGGCTGACAGTCGCAGAAGGAATTACCAGCGGAAATGGGCAAAGGCGCGGTTGGCCTGAGCCATTTTATGAACGTCGTCGCGCTTGCGAACGGAAGAACCCTGATTGTTGGCGGCTTCCTTGATTTCGTTGGCGAGAGCCTTGTGCATCGGCACACCCTTGCGGTTGCGGGCGTAGTTCACAATCCAGCGCATGGCCAGGGATTCGGAACGGGCCGGATCCACTTCAAGCGGGACCTGGTAAGTAGCGCCACCGACGCGGCGGCTCTTTACTTCCACACGGGGTTTGGCATTTTCAATAGCGCGGGTGATTACTTCCAGAGGATCAATGCTGTCCGTGCCTTCGTTAGCCATGTCAATAGCGGCATAAACAATGCGTTCCGCAAGGGAGCGCTTGCCATCCAGCATAACCTTGCTGATCAGTTTGCCAACAAGAGCGCTGTCGTAACGAGGGTCACGACGTTCGATTTTTCTATAAACGCGTTTACGGCGAGCCATAATATATAGTAGGTAAGATGTTTGGTTTACTTGGCAGCAGCCTTCGGACGCTTGGCGCCATACTTGGAGCGGCCCTGGCGGCGCTTGTCGACACCGAGGCAGTCAAGAGCGCCGCGGACGATATGGTAGCGAACACCCGGCAAGTCCTTCACACGACCGCCGCGAACAAGCACGATGGAGTGTTCCTGAAGGTTATGACCTTCGCCGCCAATGTAGGCGATCACTTCTTCACCATTGGTAAGACGGACTTTAGCCACTTTACGAAGAGCCGAGTTCGGCTTTTTGGGCGTACGGGTCATCACCTGGAGACAAACACCGCGGCGTTGCGGGCAGCTATGAAGAGCGCGTGATTTGGACTTCTCTTCCGGAGTAATACGTCCCTTGCGGACGAGCTGATTAATGGTCGGCATGTTTTCCTGCTTTGGTTGTGGTTCGTCGGTCTGATCCGATATTCAAGGCGAACATTCCTTTTTATAAGCAGGAAGCGCGCCTTTTTTCCGGAGGCAAACCCGATAGAAAACGTATTTCTTGTGCCTTTCGGCACGTTTGGGGACGGCCAATATAACGTGATTTTATATCATGACAAGTCTTTTATTCATCTTTTCCTAAATATTTTATCCGTTCCATTTTCCCCGCTCCTTTTAAAACTCCATTTCGGGCTCCCGGGATCTCTTTTCCTCCCCGTCCAGCAGTTCTCCACCTATGGAGGATGAAACAAAAAATCTTCTTCACAGGCAAAAAAACCATTTCTTCATGTCCGGTATGTTACCGCAGAAAAAAATGCATGAAGTGCCGAAGAGACACAAAAAACAAGCTTTCCATCAGAATTCACGAAAAATTTTTTCATAAAAACGGCAGCTGGTCTATTATTTATTGTTAACCTGCCTGCTTTCCCATTTTGCCCCGTCCGGAAAGCATGACATAGAAAAATCCGTTTCCGGAACGCATCCGGAAACGGATTTCATCAATGAACTCAGCAGCCCGCTATTTCCCAGGGGTCACCAGGGAATGTCCGGACATTTCGGCAGGCTGTTTCAACCCCATCAGGCTCAGCAGCGTGGGAGCGACATCCGCCAGAATGCCATCGGAGAGAGTTACCTGATCCTTGTCGTCCGCCACGTAAATGAGATCCACAAGGTTGGTCGTGTGGGCTGTATTCGGAGAACCATCCTCATTGCGCATGTGTTCGGCATTGCCATGATCCGCCGTAATAAGCAGCTTGCCGCCAAGTTCCAACACCTTCTTCACACATTTTTCCAAGGCGCTGTCCACTGCTTCGCAGGCGGCGATGCCGGCTTCCACAAATCCGGTATGGCCAACCATGTCCCCATTGGCGAAATTCATGATTACCACATCATACTTGTCCACAGCGTCCACAAATTTATCCGCCACTTCCGCCGCGCTCATCTGGGGCTTCAGGTCATAAGTAGCCACTTCCCGGGGGGAAGGAACAAGGATGCGGTCTTCTCCGGGGAACTGGGTCTCCACACCTCCGTTAAAGAAGAAAGTAACGTGGGCGTACTTTTCCGTTTCCGCTATGCGGAGCTGGGTTTTCCCGGCTTCCGACACAATCTGCCCGAAAATATTGTTCAGCTGTTCCTGTTCAAAAACAATGGGAGAGGGATACTTGGCATCGTATTCCGTCAACGTCACATAGTGCACTTTGGGCGTTACTTCACGGTCAAATCCGTCAAATTCGGGGTAAAGGAAAGCGTCGCTCATCTGCCGGGCGCGGTCCGCACGGAAATTAAAGAAGAACACCACATCGTTGTCCCTCACGCGCTGTTCGTTGCCATAGGCAAAAATGCCGGGCTTCAGGAACTCATCCGTCTCCCCCTTCGCATAACACTGCTCCACATATTCGGCAGGGGAGCAGGAGCACTGTTCGCCGCGCCCCAGAACGATGGCATCCCATGCCAGCTTGTTGCGGTCCCAGCGCTTATCCCGGTCCATCGCATAGAAACGGCCGACAACCGTGGCAATTTTGGCGCCGTACGGCCTGACGGCTTCCTCCAGCTGGCGAATAAAGCCGGCCCCGCTGGTTGGCGAGCAGTCACGGCCGTCCGTAATGGCATGGATGCAAATATCGCGGACACCCGCTTCATAAGCATATTTGACGATGCCGATCAAATGGTTGATATGGCTGTGCACGCCGCCGTCACTCACCAGGCCAAGCAGGTGCAGACGGGAAGAAGCGGCCTGGGAAAAAGCGGTCTTCAGCACGGCGTTTTCCCCCATGGACCCATCTTTGATGGCATTATCCACCCGGCAGAGGTCCTGAAAGACAACGCGGCCCGCACCCAGGTTCAAGTGTCCTACTTCGGAATTACCCATCTGGCCGTCCGGAAGGCCCACGTCCTCCCCGGAAGCGCCCAGCAGGCTGTGGGGATAGTTGGCAAGGAGGTAATCAGTAAAGGGGGTATCAGCCAGAACAGTGGCGTCACCGTACTCTTTCGCGACATCAGGCCCCAACGGATTGCGGCCCCAGCCGTCGCGAATAACAAGAACGACAGGCTTTTTAGAAGACATAGGCTTTATTTACAGGCATCCCCTCCTTTTGAAAAGCCTGAAATCAGGCATTCCCTCTCCGATTCCGGAATTGCCTGAGGTTTGCCGCCCTTCCCCACACGGACGACTACATATCTTCCCCTCATCACCGGACGCTCGGAATGAAATACGGCAAATTTCCATTCCAGAGAACTGGTTCCCACCGTTCCCAGGCTTAATTCTATGCTCAGCCAATCTCCCAGCCCCGCAGAGCTGGAGTAATCTGCCTCCACATGCACGCGGGGCCATCCGCAGTCTGGGGAAAGAACCTCCACCCCCCGGGAACGCAGGTACTCGTGCTCCACTTCTTCCACCAAACAAAGCAGCCGGGAGAAGTGGGCCACCCCGGAAGCATCCGTATCATGAAAAGCTACCTGGCGCGTTCTGACAAAGGGAATGCAGGGAAAATCTTCAGGCATGCCATCATCCTGCCTCCTCCCCCGGAACCATGTCCAGCCGCAAATGCGCGACAATATGTCACATCAGCTTGATTTGTGACATGCCGCTCTTTATATATAAGAGCAAGCCGCACGGCAACGGACCCGCCGCCATGAAAAAAGACACCATTGACAAGCTGATCGGCCGCATTGACCACATCAAGGAGGAGGATCTCCAGCGCTTTTTTGTCAAGCTGGCGGAACAGCAGGGTTTTTTCCAGCAGGTATTTGAAGCCATTCAGGAAGGCCTGATCCTGCTGGATAACAAGGGAAAAATTCTGTTCGTCAACAAGGCTGCCCTTAAACTCTTTGACAAGGAACGCGGGCAAATAACCCCGGATGACTTCTGTATTTTCCTGGGCAGGGACTGCTCATGGGACACGATCCAGCAGAGCCAGACCGCCGTCTCCCGGGACACGGAAATCTTTTACCCGGAACACAGATTCCTGAACATTTTCATTTCCCCCATCGGCAGCAAAAACCAGGGCCACCTGGTCCTGATACGGGATGAAACGCCCCGGCATAAAAAAAACGCGGAAAACCTTGAGGCAGAACGCCTGAATACCTTGACGCTGCTGGCCGCAGGAGTGGCTCATGAAATAGGCAACCCCCTCAATTCCATAGGCCTCCATCTCCAGCTCCTGGCCAGGAAGGCAAAGCAGCTGCCTCCAAAGTACCGGACGGACATGGAGGAATTGCTGAAAACAGCGGAGAGCGAAACCACGCGGCTGGACGTTATCCTGAAGCAATTCCTCCAGGCCATCCGCCCCACCAGGCCCATCCGGGAACCCTACAACATTGAAACCATCCTCATGGAAGTGCTGAAACTGCTGGAACCGGAAATCCAGCAGCGCGGCATCCAAATCAACACGGACCTCCAGCCCAGTCTTCCCATCCTCAGCCTGGACCCCGTCCAAATCAAACAGGTCTTTTACAACCTGATCAAGAATGCCTACCAGTCCATCCCTCCGGAGGGAGGCACCATTCTGCTCAAAAGCGGTTATACGGATGACAGCGTATTCGTTACTGTGGCGGATACCGGCTGCGGTATTTCACCGGAGGTCATGGGCAGCATTTATGAACCTTTCCTGACCACCAAGTCCACCGGCTCCGGACTGGGGCTGCTTATCGTTCGCCGCATCGTGAAGGAACACGGCGGGTCCATCACGCTGGCCAGCCAGCCGGGTCAGGGAACTACCATCACGGTCTTCCTGCCGCGCGTGGAACGCACCATCAGGCTCCTGCCATCCTCCATTCCCTCATGAAGATGCCTGTTCTGCTGATTGTAGATGATGAAAAACCCACGCGCGACGCTCTGCGCATGGGTTTTCAGGATGATTATGAAGTGTACACCGCCGCCAATCTCTCCCAGGCTTCCGCCCTCCTGCAGGAAGAATCTCCGGACCTGGTTCTGACGGATCTGAGACTGGGCGGGGAAAGCGGCATGGATGTGCTGAAAGCCGCTGCATCCCTGCCTCACCCTCCGCAAAGCATCATGATGACTGCCTACGGCTCCGTGGATGCCGCCGTAGCAGCTATGAAAGAGGGAGCGTACGACTTCGTCACCAAACCTCTGAATCTGGACGCCGTGGAGCTGGTGCTCAAACGGGCGCTCCATACCCGGAACCTGGAAACGGCCAACCAGGAACTCACCACCCGCATCCAGGCGGACTCCGGACTGCAAAAACTCCTGGGCAGATCCGCCGCCATGGAACACGTATTCTCCATTATTCGTCAGGTGGCCCCCAGCAAAACGACTGTGCTGATTGAGGGGGAAAGCGGCACCGGAAAAGAACTCGTAGCCCAGGCCATCCATTCCCTTTCCGGAAGGCCGGAAAATAAATTCGTGGCCGTCAACTGTGCGGCCCTTTCCCCCCAATTATTGGAAAGCGAGTTGTTCGGCCATGAAAAAGGCTCCTTCACCGGAGCCGGACAACGCCGCATCGGCCGCTTTGAGCAGGCGGACGGCGGCACCATCTTTCTGGATGAAATCGGGGAAATAGACGCCGGAACACAAGTCCGGCTGCTGCGGGTGCTGTCTGAACGGACCATTGAACGCGTAGGTTCCAATGCATCCATTCCCGTCAATGTGCGCGTTATCGCGGCCACCAACAAATCATTGAAAAAGCTCGTGCAGGAAGGAAAATTCCGGGAAGACCTCTACTTCCGCCTCAATGTGGTGCATATCCAGATGCCCCCCCTCCGGGACCGCCGTGAAGACATCCCCCTACTTGCCACCGCCTTTCTGAAGGAATTCGCCAGGGAAAACAACAAGGAATTCAAACCCCTCTCCCGGGACGCCCTTGAAGCCGTCCGGAATTACCAGTGGCCGGGAAACGTTCGTGAACTCCGCACGGCCATGGAACATGGCGTCGTCATGAGCAATTCCGCCAGCATAGGCCTCCATCATCTTCCCCCGCAACTGCAGGATACTTCTCCGGAAGCCGCTCCACAGGAACGGCCGGAGGACAATGCACCCAACACGCAGAATGGGCTTGTCCCGGCCGGGGTTTTGAATTTATCCTTGCTGGAACGGAATGCCATCCAACAAGCGCTGGCCCAGTCAAACGGCAATAAAACGGCAGCAGCCCACCTGCTGGGCATCAGCCGGCGCACTCTTCAACGCAAACTACAAGACATCCTCCATTCATGAATGAGCCCTCCTCGGCATCCCGCACCCCTTTTATCATTATCCTTATCCTGCTGCTGGCAATCACGGGGGTGCAGTACTTTTTCAACTTTAACGGGCTGGGCACTGATGCCGCCATGGACCACGCCCAAATCGCCCGCAACGTAGCCAGGGGGCAGGGGATGACCACCAACTGGCTGAGACCCATCCAGATGGTCTCCGGAAGCACACGCGCCGGCCTCAACCCTTTTCTTTCAGACGCCCAGATACACGAACAGGAAGCCATCCGGGCCGGACAAGGCGAAACCCTCGTCGATCCGGAAAAATTCAATCCCTATGCCCTCCGGGACACACGCAACGCTCCGCTGAACATCCTGACGGAAGCAGCTGTCTTCAGGATGGCCGGCGTCCACAAATTTGACCTGTGGAGCATGACGGGCTCATCCATGATTTACCTGCCTGACCGGATTGTGGCGGGCATTTCCTGCATGTTCTTCATCCTGTCCGTCCTGAGCTGCTATTACATCCTCCTCCGGATGTTTGACGTCACCATCGCCTGCTTCACCTGCCTGACGATGATACTCAGCAATCTTTTCCTGCAGTACGCTACCAGCGGCCTCCCGCAGATGATGATGCTCTTTTTCTTTGCCTGGGGCATCCACTTTTTGTACACGGCCCTGCAAAACAAGGAGGAAAACCGCGCATTCCTGTGGCCTCTCATCGGCAGCTCCATCTGTTTTTCATGCGTCTGCCTTACCGGATGGATCGGGCTGTGGCCCATGGCCGGTTTTCTGATTTTTGCAGGCATCCGGTTCAAACCGCACGGCCTGTACTGCATTCCGGGTCTTATCACTCTCCTTCTTTTCCTGGCCTACCCCATTTACATTAACCGCTCCCTCAGCGGAGGCTTCTTCGGAACGGCTTATTACACCATCTTCACGGGGCTGACCGGCAATGAAGAAATAGCGATGAACGCCCTGGTTTCCGGGAGCATTCCCATCGCTGCCCAAAAAGTAGTCACTTCCGTCATCAACAACATTCTGACACAGGGTGACCTGCTCTACGAAAACCTCGGCAATCTCCCCCTGGCCATGGTATTTCTGCTGGCCCTCCTGCATAAATTCAAACGTCCGGAAGTCAACCAGTCCAAATGGGGCATTTTTGCCATGTGGGTCCCTGCCGTCATCGGCATGGCCATTTATACCTCCAATAAAACCGGCATTTCCTTAGGGCAAATTCAAATCCTCTTCGCTCCCTTTTTCACGGCCTATGGCACGGCATTTGTTCTCAACCTGATAGCCAGGCATTCCAACAAAGAGCTAATCTCCATCCTTCGGGGAGGCGTCCTGCTGATCTCCCTGCTCATCACTTCCCTTCCGCTTCTGCTCAACCTTCCGCACATTGTGCGGGTGGGCATCCTGACGGCCAGCCGCGGTATTCCGGCATGGCCTCCCTACTATCCCCAGGGCCTTAACCGGGATCTTCGCTCCCAGACGGCGGAAAAGGATTTCATTCTCACGGACCAGCCGGCCGCCGTCGGCTGGTATGCAGACAGAAAAGCCATCGGCATCCCCAAAATGGTGGAACAATTCATGGTGCTGGAGCGCATTCTGAAATTCCACGGCGGCAAGGTGGGCAGCATCCTGGTGACCCCCTCGTCCACATCAAAAATGAACCTCCGCACCATTGCCTCCTCCTACGGAGAATTCACTCCCCTCGTACTGGAAGGCACGGTTCTGTTCCAGACCAAGGATAAAAATCCCGTGTACCTCTTTGACCACAGTCAGGCGCTTGCTCCCCTGGCGCAGCGCTTCGGAACGCCCGATTCCCGCCAATTCATCCAGGGAGCGGAAATGATTCTTTACAAAGACCTTCAGGAAACCGCCCCTCAACCTTAATCCCCCATATGGCCAAACAACGGAAAAACGCTCCCGGATTTGAAGAATCCGTAGCACGCCTGGAAGAAATCATACGCCTGACGGAAGCACCCGTCACCGAGCTGGAAGACATGATAGCCCTGGTGGAAGAAGGCAATAAGCTCATCCGTCACTGCCGCAGCATCCTGCATGATGCGGAACTGCGCATTCAAACTCTCAGCAACCCGGAAACCGTTCAGGATAAAACGGATACTGATGAACCAGACAGCAATGAATTCTCCCTCACCTGAACTTCCGGAACTGCTGGCAAGCATCCGCAGCCACGCAGACCTGATGAAAATCCCTGAGCCGGAACTGCCCAGGCTTGCGGAAGAAATCCGGAATACCCTCATTCACTCCCTTTCCCTCACCGGAGGCCACCTGGGACCCAACCTGGGCGTGGTAGAACTGAGCATTGCCCTTCACCGCGTCTTTGAAACGCCGCGGGATAAAATCATCTTTGATGTCTCCCACCAGGCCTATGTCCATAAAATGCTGACGGGGCGCGCTCCCCTGATCCACACCATCCGCCAGCACGGAGGGCTTTCCGGATTTGCCAAAATGTCCGAATCCCCTCATGACTCCTACGGAGCGGGGCATGCGGGCACGGCGCTTTCCGCCGCCCTAGGCATGTGCGCGGCCAGGGACCTGAAAGGGGAAGACTACCATGTGGTGGCCGTGGCCGGGGATGCGGCATTCACCTGCGGCACTACTCTGGAAGCTCTGAACAATATCAGCCAGACTACCAAACGGTACATCACCATTCTGAATGACAACGAATGGGCCATCGACAAAAACGTAGGAGCGCTGGCAAAATACTTCAACTCCCTGCAAACATCGGAAACGTTTTCCTGGTTAAGGGATAAAACGGCCTCCTTCATTGAAAAGCTGGGCGGCACGCAGGCCAGAGACTTTGCTTTCAAGCTGGAAGGCACCACCAAAAACCTTATCTTCCCGTCCCTGCTGTTCAACAAATTCGGGCTGCGCTATTTCGGTCCCCTGGACGGACACGACATTCCCACCCTGATACGCACCCTTGCCTACATCAAGGACCTCAACGAACCCGTTATTTTGCATGTGGTCACCCAGAAGGGCAAGGGCTACCAGCCCGCTCTGGACAACCCCACCAAATTCCACGGCCTGGGCTCCTATTGCGTGAGGGACGGGGAAACGCAGGCCGCCCCCACCCCCACATTCTCCCATATCTTCGGCTCCACGCTGGTGGAAATGGCGCGCGAGGATGAATCCATCACAGCCATCACGGCCGCCATGGCCAGCGGCACCAAGCTGGACTTATTCAAGGAAGCCTTCCCCAAACGCTATTTCGACGTAGGGATCGCGGAAGAGCACGGCGCCCTCTTCGCCTGCGGGCTGGCGGCGGAGGGCATGAAACCCTACATCGCCATTTACTCCACTTTCATGCAGCGCTGTATTGACATGATTCAACATGACGCCGCGCTGCAAAAACTGCCCGTGCGTTTCTGCATGGACCGCGCCGGGCTTTCCCCGGACGACGGCCCCACACACCACGGGCTGTTTGACATTGCCATGATTCGCAGTATCCCGAACATTGTCTTCATGCAGCCCAAGGATGAAGCCGAATTCGTCCACATGCTCCGAACCATGAACCATTACCAGAACGGCCCCACCGTTATCCGTTACCCTAGGGGATGCGGAGCCGGAACCCCCGTCCCCGCCAAGGCGGAAATCCTCCCCATCGGCAAGGCGGAAGTACTTCAGACGGGACGGGATGTAACCCTCGTTTCCCTGGGCACCATGATCGGCATCGCCCGGGAAACCGCCTCGCTGCTGGAAGCCCGCGGCTACACCGTCACCCTGATCAATGCCCGTTTCATCAAACCTCTGGATGATGAATGCATCCGCCGTCACGCAGCACGCAGCCGTGTGGTCTGCACCTTTGAAGACCACTCCATCAGCGGCGGCTTCAACTCAGCCGTTCTCGAATCCCTGGAAACCGGAGATGTCAAAACGCCCGTGGAAGCCATCGCTTGGCCGGACCAATTCATTGAGCATGGTTCGGAATCCATCCTCAGAAAAAAATATGGACTCACAGCGGAAGCCGCGCTACAAAAAATCATTACCCACCTGAACTCCTGATCTGTTTATGAAAACACGCACCTTCCTGCTGGCAGCCCTTGCGCTCGCCCTTCTTCCCGTCTCCGCGCGACAATCCCTGCCGGACTCCTCCACCCCTGCCTGGATTCAGGAATTCAACAACCTGCCGGAAACAACCAGAAAAAGCTATATAGCCCAATTCCGCAAAGCGG
Source organism: Akkermansia sp. UNK.MGS-1 (assembly GCF_000980515.1). Lineage (NCBI taxonomy): Bacteria > Pseudomonadati > Verrucomicrobiota > Verrucomicrobiia > Verrucomicrobiales > Akkermansiaceae > Akkermansia > Akkermansia sp. UNK.MGS-1. The sequence continues at coordinate 51,361 of NZ_LBCB01000040.1, forward strand.
AACAGCTCTTTGCCCAGAAAAGAATCATGGAATGTCTTTTTTCCCTCATGGAGCTGGAAAAACTTTATGCCGGGAATCCGGGCTTATACAACCTCCGCGGCGCATGCTACATTGAAATCCGCAATATCGAAAAGGCCCTGGAAAATTTTGAAAAAGCCCAGAAACTGGATCCCTCCAACCTCACCATCCAGTTCAACCTGGCGGAAGCGCATTACGTCAATCACGACTATTCCAGGGCTCTGAAAGCTTTCACGGAACTCCTTCTCCCCTTCAAGGACAATCCCGGCATGACGCCCCTGCTGCAATTCAAGCGTTATATCTGCGCCCGCAAACTGGATAACCAGCCTCTTGCCGCGGAATTGGAAAAGCTGTACGGCCCGATGGATGATACGCCGTACTACTACTGCACCCAGGCCATCCTCAAACTGATGGCAGGAAACAAGGAAGCCGCCCAGGAACAGCTTCTTTCCGCCATCCGCATCTACGGAGGCACCAGCGCCATCCAGGCCTTTACGGACGCCATGACGGAGGCAGGCATCCTTCCCTCCCCCTATGGGCAAACCGTCCCAACCGAACAGCCGGTAAAAACCGGACTGGAAAAACGCCGTTAATGAATGCGGAAGCGACGGTCCTGAAGCTTTATCCCCTGGGAGAAAACGGCCTGATTGCCGTCTGGTGCACGGAAGAAGGCCTTATCAGGACGGCGGCAAAAAGCGCCAGAAAACCCGGCAGCCCCTTTGCCGGGCGTCTGGACATTTTCTATCAGTGCCGCATGCAGTGGACGCAGGCAAAGAAGGGGGATCTGCACACCCTGACCTCCGCAGACCTGCTTTCGCCGCGCCTGGCCCTCCGGAAAAGCTACCTCCGGCTCAGTGCGGCAGGCTATTTCGCGCGCCTTTTTCTCCAAATGCTGGAACCGGACACGCCCATCCCGGAATTTTACGACTTGCTGCAAAGGGCCTACACCTACCTGGAAAACAATGATCCCACGCTACGCGCCGTCCTGCACTTCGAACAGGAACTCGCCCGGCTGCATGGAATAGCCCACCCAGGCATCCCGGCGCACGTCATTCTGAAATCCCACTTCGGCAAGCTTCCCTCGCAGCGGGAAAAACTGCTCGGAAGCCTGGAACAAAAAGAAAGTTGAGCAACATGCCTGCCCCGCTTCCATCCTCAGCAGGGGATGTTCCCTGCCCTGCTCAACACGTCTTTCCTCCGGGACGGGATGCGCATTGTTCCGTGCGCGAGATTGACTTGTCCGCAGCCTTCAGGCACAATATCCGGCACGGTTTTACTGCATGAAGATCCTTGACAGATACATTGCCCGCCAGCTGCTGGGTGTCACGGCCCTGGGGGTAATGGCCCTGAGCGCCCTGCTCCTTCTGGGCAACCTGTTCAAGGAACTGCGTCCCCTCCTGGTGGAAAACAAGGCTCCCATCAGCATCGTTCTGGAATTCATCTTCCAGGTCATCCCCTTTTCGCTGATGTTCTCCATTCCGTGGGGATTCCTGACGGCCATTCTTCTGGTGTACGGTCGTCTGGCCTCGGACAACGAACTCACCTCCATGCGCATGTCCGGCATGAGCCTGTGGCGTCTGAGCGCCCCCGCCATCTCCATCGGCATCGCCCTTTCCGGCCTTTGCTACTGGATTAACATAGACATCGCACCGCGTGCCAAGCAGTCCATTTCCGAGCTGCTCATCAAAGCCGCTTCCATCAACCCGAAGGGGCTTCTCAATGAAGGCCAGGCCATTACCAAATTCGACAACCTGGAAATCTACATCGACAAACGCGTGGACGACGTCATCCACGGCATGCATATCTACCAGAAAGCGGACGAAAAATCCCCGTCTGTGGCCATGCACTCGGAACGCGTGACCATGGATTTCTCTCCCGAGAAAAAAATCCTCACCCTGAATCTCATCAATCCCCTCATCACCACGCAGGAAGAAGGCTCCATCTCCCAAAGCGTGACCATGGACGAGATGCCTCTGAGCATCAACCTGGACAAATCCCGTTCCCGGCGCATCAAGGCCAACCGCTTCACCAACCGGGAAATCCGGGAAGCTCTGGACACGCCCGGCTATCTGGATAAAAAGCAGACCACGGAATTCGCCACGGAACTTCCCAGGCGCGCCTCCTTCTCCCTGGCCTGCATCGTCTTTGCCCTCATCGGCGTGCCACTGGCCATCAACACCCGCAGAAAAGACACTTCCACAGGATTTGCCCTGGGCATCCTGATCGCCTCACTCTACTTTCTGGCCCTGATCTTTGCAGACTTGTCCCGGAAAAACGACACGATGCTCCCCTATATTCTGCTGTGGCTTCCCAACATCATCACGGTTGCCGTGGCGTTGCACCTTCACAAACGGGCCAGGCACAAGGGATAAGCCCCCTGCGGAAGCCCTTCCCGCTGGCGTGGAATTAGCTTTCACAGTATGGGAGCTTCGGGTAACATGATGTGCATGCAGCACGTCCCCACCATCGCCATCGTAGGCAGGCCCAATGTCGGGAAATCCGCCATTTTCAACAGAATGGCAGGCAGGCGCATCGCCATCGTGCATGATGAACCCGGCGTCACCCGCGACCGCCTTTCCGCCCCCTGCAAGATTACGGACCGCGCCTGTAAAATCATGGATACGGGCGGTATCGGCGCGCGCCTGGGCGACGGCTTTGCAGAACAGGTAGAGGCAGAGGCGGACATTGCCATAAAAACGGCGGATCTCATCCTCTTCGTGCTGGACTGCCGGGATCACCTTACCCCTATCGACCAGAACATCGCGGACCACCTCCGTAAATCGGACATTCCCGTTATCCTCCTTCTTAACAAAGCCGACCACGAAAAACAGGACCTTAATCTGGGCGAATTTACCGGACTGGGTTTTGACGACCATATCTTTCTTTCCGCCGCCCACGGCAGAGGCTTTTCCGAATTAGCCTCCCGGCTGGACGGTTTTCTCAAGCAGAAAGGGGCTCCGCTTAAAGAAGAACTGGAGGAAGAACCGGAAAACGGAGAGGAAACGGCCCTTCCCATCAAGGTAGCCGTAGTGGGACGCCCCAACGCAGGCAAATCCTCCCTGGTCAACGCCATCCTCCGGGACAGGCGCACCATCGTCTCCAATGTGGCGGGCACTACCCGTGACGCCATTGACATCCCCTATCTGCACGACGGCCAGCCCTACGTGCTGATTGACACCGCCGGCATACGTCCCCGCTCCCGTCGGGACACCTCCGTAGAAGTTTTCTCCGCCATGCGCAGTGAAAAAGCCATCCGCCGGGCGGATATCTGCCTGCTGGTCATTGACATTGCGGCGGGCATCACGCAGCAGGACCGCCGCATTGCCGGCATCATTGCGGAAGAAGGAAAACCCTGTATCATCATCGTCAACAAATTCGACCTCTTCCATCCGAATGCCTCCCGCAAGGACCGCATGGCGGAAGTGGAAGAACAGGTGCGCAGGGAACTATTCTTCATCAGCTACGCGCCTTTCATCGCCACCTCCGCCAAAAAAGCGGAAGGCGTGGAAATCATCTTCAAAGTCATCACGCGCATCCGCCGGGAATCCCATAACCTGCCCACTACCGGCCAGCTCAACCGCCTGATCCAGCTTGCCCAGCAGATGAATCCTCCCGGCGCCGCCAGCGGCTCTGCCAGAAGGTTGAAAATATATTACGCCACCACAGCGGTGGACCCCAAGTACAATACTATTCCCGTCCCGCGCTACGTTCTTTTCGTCAATGACAAAAGCCTGCTCACGGACAGCTATTCCCAGTACCTGCGCAACAAAATAAGGGAAGCCTACCCCGCTCCCGGCATTCCGGTCATCTTCTCCGCCCGTTCACGCGTGCGCAACGACTGATCATCCCTCCTTCTCCGCATGCTCTCCGTCAGGAACCTCAGCGCCTCCTTCCACACCAGGGCCGGCATTGTCCGGGCGGTAAGGAACGTGTCCTTTGATGTAGCCCCGGGGGAAACGCTTGGCATCGTGGGTGAATCCGGATCAGGAAAATCCGTCACCTGCTACTCCATAATGGGGCTCATTCCGATGCCTCCGGGCCGCATTGAAAGCGGTTCAGCCATGCTGGACGGCACAGATCTGCTCCGTTGCCCGGAAAAGGAACTCCGGGCCATCCGCGGCAAACGCATCTCCATGATCTTCCAGGACCCCATGACCTCCCTCAACCCGTACCTGACCATCGGGGAGCAGGTGGCGGAACCCCTTGTCATTCACGAAGGGGCCGGCAAAAAGGAAGCGCGGACACGCGCGCTGGAACAGCTTGCCCTGGCAGGCATACCGGATGCGGAACAACGCATGGACGCATACCCCCACCAATTCTCCGGCGGCATGCGCCAGCGCGTGATGATTGCCATGGCCCTCATCACCAGACCGGAAATACTCATCGCGGATGAACCCACCACCGCCCTTGACGTCACTGTCCAGAAGCAGGTGCTGGATCTCATCAAAAAACTTCAGCAGGACATGGGCACCTCCGTCATCCTCATCACGCATGACCTCGGCGTGGTGCGCCAATACGCGGACCGCATCAACGTCATGTATGCAGGCCGCATCGTGGAAAGCGCCCCGGCGAAGGAGCTTCTGGAACATCCCCGGCATGCCTACACCAGAGCCCTGATGAAATCCATTCCCGGGCTGCATGCGAAAGGCACCCCCCTCTATACCATTCCCGGACTGCCTCCCAACATGACTCAGGAGCCATGCGGATGCAGCTTCCGCCCCAGGAACACCCTCGGAAACCCGGCGCTCTGCCTCACGGACCGGGAACCGGAGCTGGTGGAAATATCTCCGGGGCACTCAGTCCAGAACTGTCCGGGCTGTCTGGCTTAGTTTCCTTTCCTGTTTGCTCGCAGATAATGCTGCGTACAGGAAAATCCTTTTAACTGAATTGATTTCCGCACAATTCTTCCAGAATGCCGTAAAAACGGCCCACATGCACTCCGTCCACCAGCACATGGTTCGCCTGAATGGCTACGGGCATCACCATCCTGCCGGAAACATCCTCCTCCACCTTCCCCCAATGGATAAGGGGAAAGTATTGGTCCCGGAACACCCTGTAGGCGCTGGCCACCTGTGTGAATGGAATCCACGGCAGGCAGCTGAATACGGCGATATCCGCCCTATGGTACGGATTCGCCTGGGCGGGAGCAAGTTTGGCCGCCTGCACAAGGGGAACGGCATGTTCCAGAAAATCAGGCAGCTCCATCCGGTATTCCACTAAAATCTGAGTGAATTCTCCATCCGCAGCCAGCACCGGAACCAGGGCATTCACGGACTCATACTCCCACACCTCCCCTTCCTCCACCCGCTGGCGCAGCTGGGGAACCCTGTTCAACGCCTTCAGCAGCACAAACAGGCACAAAATGAAAAAGGAAACTCCCTCCCGTTTCGCATAACGGTACAGGGCATCCACCCGGACCGGGGACGTAATGGAAAACATGGGGCAGTCAAACGTCCGGAAATACTCATAATGGGACCTTCGAGGCCAGGAAGCGATTTCTATTTTCTTTTTCATGCACTTATTTTCTATTCAGGGAAGGCTCCCCGTACACGTTTTTGCGTTTTTGCTCCGGAAGCAAAAAAACAGGACAGAAGCAGTCAAAGCAACAATATTCCCCGGCTCTCCCGGAAATTCCAGCATGGCTGTTCCCAGCGCCAACGCATTAATTAATGCCTTTATTTATCCAATCATCAACTATGTTGCAATAAAGAACATCCTGAATGCCCCTACCCCTCGCGAACGGAAAGCAAATCCGTTACGGACGCATGCTTCATGCGCCACGAAGGCAGAAGGCACGCCAGGGATGAGAGGGCAAGCACCAGAAGCACAGCACAGGCCAGATGCGCCCAGGGCATTGTGACAGGAGGAGTAACGATGCCGAAGTGATAGCCGTATTCCAGAATCTGGATGGAGCACCAGGCGCCCAGGACTCCCAGCGCAAGACTCATGACAACGGCGCACAGGGAAACCATCAGCGTTTCCGCCCAGAGCATCCGCATCACCATGCCGCCCGGCACGCCCACCGCACGCATCAATCCAAATTCCCGGCGGCGGGACTGCACGGAAGCCAGGACGGTGTTAAGTACGGCCAGAACGGCGATCACCATCATGATGATGGGAAGCTTGCTCATCGTAAAAATCACATCGTCCCCACGGCTGGTAACGCTTTCCCCCAGGCTTTCCCGGGTCAGGGCCTTCACCAGAGGCTTGGCGCCTTCCCCTCCGTTTCCCTGCTCTCGCACCTTCATCAGGGCGTATTCCCCCAGGTCGTTCTGAAGTTCCACGTTGCTAATCCCCGGAGCAGTATCCCCCCAGATAAACTGGAATCCCTGATGAGCGTATTCCTCTTTGAGCCAGCGTTCATCGGCAATCGCCAAAGCGGCAACAAAACCCCCGCGGCGCACGCGCATTCCGCTGGTCTTGGTCAACCAGTGCCAGCCGGGGAAGGAAATTATTCCCGCCACCTTCCAGGGTTCTCCCCGTACGGCGGCCCCCCTGCCCCGGCCGCGAATACCAACAGAGGGTTCATTTCCGGAACGACGTTCCCGGGAAGACGGATTAACCAGCATCAAGTCATCCCCGACCTTCAACCCCACCGTCCGTGCAAACGTGTCCGGAATCAGGAGAGAACGGGTGGATTCCAGCATGGCATAAGCCTCCTGCGGGTTTCCGGAAACAAACACGGGGTTGAACAGCGGATGGCTCCCCCCGGCCATCTCCGCCACGGGAATGCCGGCCAGTACGATGGAACGGTTGCGCATTCCGGAAAAACCGGGGGTTTTCATCTGTGCCGGAGCAATATCCGGTTCATCCACGTAGATGGGATACATTCGGGAATTCCGCAGGCTGGGGCGCGCCATCAGCTCTGGAACATCCGGAGATTTGAACTCCGTATGCAGGAAGGAAACCAGGGTTCCGGGTGTTGACGTATCCGGGGAAAAAGGAACCAGCATGGAATAGCCCCATGTCTGCACCCCCACAAAGAGAGAGAGGCCCACAGACATGGATACGGCAGTTCCCACGGAACGGCTGAGGTTGCGGCTGAGCTGCATTTTCAGGAAAGAATGCGGAACGCGCAGCAGAAATCCGGTAATCCATGCCCCGGCCCACTCCGTCACGCGCACGAAGGTGGGGGCCAGAAATAGCGCACCGGCTACCAGGCCGGGGTAACCCAGCCAGAAAAATATCCATTTGCGCGTTTCTACCTCCAGGCCCGGCAACAGCAGGGCTGCAGGCTGAAGACACACGCATGCGAGGCCCGCCACAACAGACCACACAGGAACACGGCTCACCTTCCCGATGAATCCGGAGGAAGGAACGGCCGCTTCCAGCGGAGACTGGCGGGAAGCGCGCCACGCAGGAATGATGGAAGCCAGCAAGGCCCCGCCCACAGCGCATACGGCGGCGGTTAATACGGTGGACCAGGCCAGCACGGGTACAGAGGCAGAGCCTTCCTCCAGCAGGTACACCAGGAAAAAGCCTGCGGCCAACCCTCCCAGCAATGCCGGAATGCACAGGAAAATCCCCTCTCCTGCAATCAGCAGAGCAATTTGCACGCGCCCCAGCCCCAGAGCACGCATCAGGGCCAGTCTGCGGGCACGTTCGCTGACGCCAATGCTCAACGTTGTGAAAATAATGAAAATACAGGAGAACAGGACAAGCCAGACGGACATTTCCGCGCTATCCTTCTGTGAACAGACGGACCGGTCGCTGGAAAGCCGCTGGATGATGGAATCCGTATTCGCCACTGCAGCGGAAGCCTGTACCAGCTCCTGCCGGAAATTCTCCGCAAATTCCTTTTTGTCCACTCCTTCCTTGAGCTGAACGTAAATCAAATTAGGGGCAAAAGGCTGCCCCGTAATTTTCTCGCATACCTTCACGGGCACAAAAAGGGAGGAAAAAGCCGGGCCGGACATGCCGCCCGGCCCCATAATGACGCCGGGGGTGGCCTTGGCCTGCTTGACGATGCCCACAATCTTTACGTCGTACACATGCGTTCCCACGCGTACGTTCATGACAGTTCCCACTCCCGCGCTGAAATATTTGGCGCTTCCGCTGCCCAGTACCCCCTCCATGGCTGAGGAGGAAGCCATATCCGGCCAAACTCCCTCCTTCAATTCATAAGGACACTCCACAGCATGGTTTCCCACCAGGATGGGGCTCTGGGGAGGAATTCCCATGCGGTCGCGCGTCTGCTCGTCAAAGCTGCCCCGCTCATTTCCGCAGCCGATTTGGAGGCGCGGCACCTGGCACGCGGCGTTCACCGTTTCCACAAGGGGAGAGGCGGCCAGACGGGCGGGCAGCTCCGGGTCACGGAACTGCGGGTACTGTCCGGGAGGAAGGGGCCCTTTGGAAGGCTCCGGCACCAGGCAGAGGTCATAATTCCCCATATAGGCCTCCGCATCATTATCAAACTCCCTGACCAGCGTATCATAGCTCCCCATCATCCATACAATGAGGCTGACGGAGACAAGAATGGCGAACACGCTGACTGCCATCCGGCCGGGGTTGGCGCGCAGATCTCTCCAAATCAGTTTGAACAGCAACGTCATAAGGCGTCATTCAGCGTACGTTCATAGAAGGATGACAATTCCGCAGGACCGGCAAATTCCGCTGTGAACCTGTCGTCCACAATGCTGCCGTCCTTGAGCACGATTACACGATCCGCCCACATGGCTACGTCCGGCGCATGCGTCACCAGGACAAAAGCACAACCTTGCGCACGATGCAAATCCCGGAACAAATCTCCCATAAGCCGGGTATTTTCAGAATCCAGGTTGCCCGTAGGCTCATCCGCCAGCACCAGAGCGGGACCGGAGACCAATGCACGGGCAATCGCCACGCGCTGCTGCTCCCCGCCGCTGAGCGTATCCGGCATGGCATGCCGACGGTGAGACAGTCCAACCTTCTCAATCATGGCGTCCAGGACGGCGGGAGCCACCTTCCTGCCTCCCGCCAGGGACGGCAACAGAATGTTTTCTTCCACGTTCAAGGTGCCCACCAGGTTAAACATCTGGAAAATGAACCCTACACGGTCCCGCCGGTACACCGTCAGGGAGGCATCCGACATGGAACCGATATCCATCCCATCCACCGTCACCGTGCCGGAATCCGGAGCCAGCAGCCCTCCCAGCACATTCAGCAGAGTACTTTTTCCGGATCCGCTTGCGCCCATCACGGCAACGAACTCTCCCCGGTTCACGGTAAGGCTGATATCTTTCAGCACAGTGATATTCCCGGAACCGGATTTGAAACCGCGCTTGAGATGGCTGACGGAAATGACGGGGGAACTCATGGCGGAAACGCAAGGTTAAAACGTGGTCTTCAGGCCTACTTCAAACGTGCGCGGCTCTCCCACCGTGCACTGCACGGCATGGCGGGTGGACTGCACGTACTTTTTATCGAAGATATTATACACAGCCAGCCTCAGCGTGGCATCTTTCAGCCATTTGGATTCCGGCAGAGGGATTTCCACCGTAAAGTCGAATACGCTATAGGAGGGGATGGTGTAGTTGTCCGCAATTTTTGCGCCTCGGAACGTAGCGTAGTAGGAATCCTTGCAGCGGTAGCCCAGTCCCAACACCGTACCGTTCAGCAATCCTCCGTCAATGCGGTACTTCTGCCAGAGGGCCAGAGCATTTGGAGCAATCGTGGGATACACTTCCCCGGTGGTCCGGTTCTTGGTACGGGTGTAGGTGTAGGAAAGATAGGAACTCCAATTCTTGGTTATTTCCCCGTTCAGGGAAAGTTCCACGCCTTCCGCCCTCTTGGAGCCGTCCGAATAGTACCGGTTGGTATATCCGTCTATGGCAACAGGCGTATTATTCTGGATGATGTCAAACCAGGAAGCGGAAAACCACACCTTATCAACCGGGCTGACCCGGAACCCGAATTCCATCTGGTCCGTACGCCAGGAATCGGTCAATTCCTTTCCGTTTTCATCCAGATACCCGAAGTTGGGGGCGGAGGTACGGGCTGCGTTGGCGAACAACGCTACGCGTTCGCCGAACATGCGGGTAATTCCGAAGCGGGGGCTCCACGCAAACGCATAATTATTGTCCAGGCTGAAATGCGCGTCACCGCGAACGCCGGCCAGAAAACGCCACTGTCCATAACTGAGGACATCCTGCAGCAGAAAACCCGCCCTCTGCACCACGGTATCCGTCGCATTGGCGCCGGAATAATCGCGCCCTGCAGGGAAAAAAGGAGGAGGATTGTACAGGGAAAAATAGCCATTCGTGTTTGCGGTGGCATTTGTCACCAGGCTGGACCCGTCTCCATAAGTGCTGCTCCCCGTGTAAGAAACGCCCATAAGGGCTTCATGCTTCACCTGCCCGGTCTTAAATTCCGCCAGTGCGTTGGAATAAAAATTCCAGTTGATATTCCACTCGTCGCTCCAGGCGGCTTCATATTTAGCCTTTCCGGAAGCAATCATCTGGTTGTAATAATCCGCCGTGCTGGTTCCTCTCCCAGCGGAAGAGGAAATGCCCCAGACATTATAGTCCACATCGCTGTACCCAATACCGCCGCCAATGCGGATCGTCCATATCTTTTCCAGCTTGCGTTCGAAATCCAGCATCGCCAGCAGGGATTTGGAATTAAGCCTTCCGCTCGGAGAACCGTACCAGGCGTCATACGGCCCCACAAAATGGCCGCCCAACACAGGGATGCCCATAGTCGTCGGAGAATTTTGATACTGGAAACTGGTCGTCAGCACCGTCTTGGTGCGGGAATCATGCTGCCAGCGGAAAATGGGGGACACCGTGTACTTCTGGCCTCCGTTGGCTCCGTTGCTCAGCCAGAACGGGCGTTCATACTCGGCGGCTACCACCGTACGCAGGGCAAATCCATTCGTTTCATCCCCCCTGTACCGGGTATCGTCAATCGTTGCGCGGTATTTCTGCCCGTGATGGGAAAGGCGGGCGTAAGCCGTCAACTCCGTCCGTTCCAGAAAATCAGGCTCCTTCAGGATCAGATTGATGGAACCGCCGGCGCCGTATGCCCCGAGCGTACTGGTCTGACCGCCGGAAATGGAACCGATGGGGCCTTTGACAATCTCAATATTTTCTATCAGGGACGTATCCATGCCATACCCCATGCCTCGCGGAAGAGGCATGTTGCCGATCTGAACATCACTGCCGGCAAAGCCGCGAATGGTGTACTGGTCCGCCGTACGGGACAAAAGCATGTCCCCACCCGTATTGACGGAGGAATCCATACGCAACGCTTCCACCAGGGAATCGGACCCCTTGGAATCCATCAGGTCCCTCGTAATGACGTTTACCGTTTGCGGAACTTCCTCTGTCTTCATGTTCGTAAGAGTAGCGGAACTGACCGTTTCCGCCCGCAGGGACCTGGAACGGATGGTCATCACGCGTTCCGGCATTTCCTGCACGCTTTCCTCTGCTGCGGCGGGCTTTGTCTCGGCATAGGCAGATTGTCCGAAAACAAGCAGGCTCCCAATGGCGGCGGCACGGTGCAAGCCGCGCCCCTGGCGGCGATGGCGGGGGGTATTCATGTTGGATAAACGCATAGGGGCAAGTATAGGACGGAACAAAGAACCGTCCATTCCCGATTGTTAACAATTTGATAACAGACCGTTCCTTTTCCTTCCGGCAAAAGCGCATCTGATGGCAGAACGGCCCCGCCCTTTCACAAACCCAACGCCTGCGCCCGGCTCTCCGCCGCAGCCTTCAGCCATTCCCGCAATGCCTCCTTATCCCCTGCGGCCAGCCAATTCCTCACTTGTCCCAGCTGGGACAGGGCTTCATCCAGACGCTCCAGAACAGCAGGGGCATTTTCCGCCAGAATTTCAGCCCACATGGACGGTTCCCCCATGGAAACGCGGGTGGTATCGCGGAAACCTCCGGCGGATACCAGCCCCAGCAGCTTTGTATCCCCACCGTCCAGAGCGCTGTGGACGCACAGGGAGGACAAAGCATGAGGTATGTGGGAAATGCGTGCCACGGAAGAATCATGATCCGCCGCTTTCATCCGGATGCAGTGGCAGCCCACACGCTCCCAGAACCGCTGGAGCAACAGCAGCACATCTTCATGCACATGCTCGTCATTCGTCAGGATGCAGGTCGCATCCCGGAAGAGGTCCCCGGAAGCATGTTCCATACCCTGCTTTTCGGAACCGGCCATGGGATGGGAGCCGATAAACGCCACGCCGGCTTTCTTCAGCACGGAGCCCACGGCCTGGTGAACACACCCCTTCACGGAACCCACATCCGTTACCAGTACTCCCGGTTTCAATAAAGGAAGCATGTCGGAAACAAGGCGGGGCATCACGCCAACCGGGGTAGCCAGCACAACCAAATCCGCCCCTGCCACCACCTCCTCCATCCGGGTGGAAGCGGTATGGGCGGCTCCGGAAGAACGGGCATATTCCAATGGTTCTTCCCTCCTGCCCCACAAGCTCACGTGCACATGCGGCAACTGCTTCCTGACGGCCAGCGCCAGGGACCCGCCCAGAAGGCCGGGGCCGAGAATGGCGACGGAGGAGAAAAAAAGCTGCTTTCTGGAATATTCTCTCATGGATTTACAGGGGAATACATCAGCGCCCCGGAACATCGGCATGTTCAGGGGCGCGGCATGATCTCGTTGCGGCGGCCGCATCAGGGCACGCGGAACTTCTTAATCTCGTTGGGAAAGTTGGTGTCCCGCAATACCGTCCCGGAGGGATACGGCTTATTGGTGCTCCTGTTCAAAATCTTGATCTTCTTGGTGCGGTCATACGGGCTGACCACCACCGTGGGATCCGCCGTAGGCCACGCCACCGGTACGGAAGAAGAAGCGGGAGGTTCTACTGGCCTGGGGGCGGCAATGCCGGAACCGGCGGAACCACTCACGGGATTAGGAACGACGGGCTTGGGCACAACGGGAGCCGGAGGCGTGATATTGTTGGCCCCTCCCACCATATTGCCGATGGTCCCGGAATTGGTCCGGGCGGGGTCCGGGTTAAAACCGGAATTCTGCCCGGCCATCGGATCCAGAGAATTTTCACGCTGAATATCATTCAGCAGGCTATCGCCCTGGGCGCCCACAGCGCCGGACGGATAGACATTTTCCGTAGGATAAATGCCGATGGGGCGTTCATTCACGCGCTCCGTTTCACAGGAAGGCAGAAGAATTGCACCTGCGGCCAGCAGCACGCCTATCGTCGGGGAAGTATTCATATAATCTCTCTTCGGGTGATAGCTTTCTGCCAGCATCCTACGGTCCCGCAACCTCATGTCAACCATAAAGCCTGTTTGCCGAACCTCTTCATGACAAGGAATCTTCGGCTTCCGTCCCCGCACGCGGGCAAAGCCGCCCGAACAGACGCGCTCGCCGCATTTCTTTTACCCATCGGCAGCGCCGGAACAGCCCTGGACGGACTCAACAAAAGGAAGAGCCGGAAAACGGCACAAAGACGGAACAACCATCACTCTTTATCAACAAGCGCTCCAACAGGTACTCCTGCCGCAGCCTTATTCGGAAGAAGCCGGAGCTCCATTCCGTTCTCCAGCGGGAAGAGACGCTTCCCTCCCGAACATGCCGCGCCGACCTCCGGCCCTCCCCTGCCCGCCCTCTTCAAAAAACTGGAAAAAACGCTTCCCCCTCTTCCCGGGAACGCGCCTGTACGGGAACAGATTATCCTTCCCTACCCCCCATGATCTGCTACAATCCGCCCCACATGGATGACGTACAGACATCTAAGAAAAAAATGCCCTCAAAACAGGAATGGAGGGGATTTTATTCCCTGATTCTCATTCAAGCCCAGAACGCTTTCAATGAAAAAGCCGCCCAGTTCCTGCTGATTCCGCTGGGCGTCTGGCTGGCTTCCACCAACGCCGCATACGGGCCGGATTCCTGGGTCAACTCCCTCCAGTACATTCTGGCCTGCATCTTTGTTCTGCCCTACATTCTGTTCTCCCCTTTCGTCGGATGGCTGGCGGACTGTTTCTGCAAGGCCCGCATCATTCAATTCATGTCTTTCCTACAGATTCTGGTACTGGGGGCCATGCTTCTGTGCTACAAATACGAAAACATTGAAATGGCCGTTTTCTGGTTCTGCGTCTTCTCCGTCCAGGCGACCATCCTGAGCCCGGCCAAAAAGGGAGTGGTCAAGGACATGGTAGGCTCCCGGCAGCTGGGCTACGCTTCAGGGCTGATGGAGATGAGCCTCATCCTGTCCATGCTGGCGGCCCAGATAGGCATCTTCGCCTGGTTCGACATCCTGCAAGTCTCCTCCAACGACGGCTGGGAAGCAGCCGCTTTCCCCACATTCATCCTCACCTGCATCGCCGTTCCCGTAGCCATTGCGTCCCTTTACCTCCCGCGGTATCCGGCCAACCAGACCAGGAAATTCGAATGGAAGCTCTTTTACGAACATTTCGTGCAGCTCAAGTATCTCTGGAGCCAGCGGGACTTGAGGCTCAGCGAAATCGGCGTGTCCTACTTCTGGTTCCTGGCCGGCGCCCTGATGCTCATCTCCCTCCAAATCGCCCAGGAACACCCCATTGACGGTACCGGATTCAGCATGTCCGCGGCCATTCTCATGGCATGGCTCAGCGGCGGCACGGTGGTAGGCGGCGTCATCGCCTCCATCATCTGCCGTAAAAAAATTGAACTGGGGCTCATTCCCCTGGGCGCAATCGGCTTCACTATCGGGTGCATATTCATGTCCTTCTTCGCACCCGGCTCCCTCCCCAGCAACATCGGGTTCGGCATCACCGGAGCTTTCGCCGCCGCGTACCTGGTGCCGTTAAACGCCCACCTTCAGGACAACTGCGACCCCTCCAACCGCAGCACCGTCATCGCCGCCGGCAACCTGATGGACTGCCTGATGGGGCTGGTGGCCGTCGGCTTCCAGCTCATGCTCAGGAATATCTTCTCCATCCAGAACCAATTCTGGGTGCTGGCCGCCCTGGGCGTGGTCATTACCATTGTGGCCTTCCGGCTTATTCCCCGTGAATTCATCCGCATGATGGGCCTCTGGATCATGAGGATTGTCTACCGCTCCCGCATCATCCACCAGGACCGCATCCCGGAAGACGGCGGGGCCGTTATCGTCTCCAACCATGTCACCTACGGGGATGCGCTGTTCCTTTCTCTCATCTGCCCGCGCCCCATCCGATTTATCGTGGCGGAGGAATTCGTAGCCATCCGCTGGCTCGGCTGGATTCTGGAACTCTTCAACTGCCTGCCCATTTCCTCCCGTAATCCGCGGGAATCCCTGTCCAAGGCCATCCAGGCCCTGAAGGCCGGAGAAGTCATCTGCATCTTCCCGGAAGGCCAGCTCACCCGCACGGGAACCCTGTGCGCCGCGCGCCGGGGGCTGGAAATGCTGGCGAAAAAATCGCGCTGCCCCATCGTGCCCATTTACATGGACGAACTATGGGGCAGCATCTTCTCCTACTCAGGCAACCGCTTCTTCTCCAAGGCGCCTCTCCGCGTTCCCTACCGTTTCACCGCCGCCATCGGAGAGCCCATTGAGCCTGACGCCGTCAATCCCCGCATGGTCATCAACACGCTTCGGGAGCTATCCTCCACATGCCTGGAAATTGCAGCCAGCATCGGCAGGGATGCCATCCTGAACCATCTGGAGCGCATCGCCCACAAGCCGCTGGTCTTCTCTAAAAACGCGCGGCTCTCCGGGTATGAAATAGCGGAATGCCTGATGAACGATACCGTGGAAGCAGAGCATCCGGAACTCAGGAAATGGCTGTCCACCCTGCTGGACAGCACCCGCTCCCAAAGCCGCCTGTGCGACTTCTGGATGAACGCCCAGCAGCTGGAACGGGTGAACTCCCTCCAGCCCCGGGAATTGCTGCTCACCAGCATAGGACGCGAAGAAGTCCACGAAACGGTGGCCGCCGTCCTGTGGCCCATCCTCACCAGCACTCCCGTTTACCTCATCAGCGACGGGGACCACAGCATGCCGGAAGGCATCAGGCAGATAGCCGGTTCCGATTTCCTGCGCCGCAGGCTCTACAGCCTGGTTCCGAATACGCGCACGCCGTTTTATGACTTCAGCGGCTCGGGCGACCTGGTTCTCCCCAACATCGGCTGGCGGCCCTGCTTCGCCACGGACCGCGGCATTATCCTGGCCATGTCCATGAAGAGAAGCGTCTTCAAGCTGGATGACGGCACCGTTCAGCTCGGCATGAGGGCCAGGACAAGAGGACGCCTCCTCCCCGGCTTTTACCAGAATCCCCCTCTTTCCAACGTCATCGCCGGGGCCACCCTCTCCACCCCTTATTCCCTGCCGCCCAACCTGTACCTGGACGAGTCGGGCTTCCTGGCGGAACTCCAGTCTTCCAACCATGAACAATAACTCCTCGTCAACCCGCCTTCCCATCCCGCAGTATGTAATGACGCTGGCGCACGCGGCAGCCCTGCGGTCGGAGGACCCGTACCGCAAGGTGGGGGCCGCCGCCCTGGATGCGGACAACCGCGTCATCGGCACCGCTTACAACGGACTGTATCCCGGATTCAAGGCTCAGGACACCTTCTGGGCCAGCCGGGAAGAACGCCAGAAATACATGCTGCATGCGGAAATCAACCTGTGCAGCCTGTTCCGGAGGGGGGAAGCCAAGGTGGTGGCATGTACTACGATGCCCTGTACTTCATGCATGCAGGCGCTGTGCGCCCATGGCGTAAAGACCATTTATTACTGTGAGCCTTATGACAAATCCGAAGCTCCTGCCATCGCCAGCCTTTACGGCGTGGAACTGATCCAGGTTACGGACTATCCGCTCAGCCGACACTTCCCCCTTGTCCTGGACAGCTGATGCCCGGAAAATCAATCCCGGTGCACACGGCATGTCCAACCGGCCATGGGGCGGGGAACGCCGTCAATGGCAGGATCCAAATCAAGCCCGGTTTCCGTAATGGTGCCCGAAGTAATGACGCCCGCATTCCGCCCGGCGTCGTCAAAGGCAATGTTCACATTCGCCATGGTACAGGCGGAGCTGCTGTTGGCAGCCGGAGCAATATTCAATACGCCGGCATTCTCCCCGCTATTAAACCGGTACGTATAAACCCCGTCGTACACGGCTCTTGTATCCATTCTGATAACATCCACGTCCTGCCCGCTGAACTGGAGCTGGAATAAGATGCTTCCTCCCTCAAACAGGCTTACCTGCTGTCCGCTCAGGGAAGTGTTCCCGTCATCTCCGGACTTTCCCGACCCTCCTCCGCATCCGGACAACAATCCGCACACCGTCACAGGAATCAGCAACAAGACAGGGAACAACTTTTTCATCCCCGGAAAAATGCACAACATAAAACTATAAGTCAAGTATACTCAACTATTATTTCATTTTTCCAACATTTTTAACATCACAAAAAAAACCGCCTGTTTTCACAGGCGGTCTCAAGAAAACACGGAAGCGATTAGCCAACCCATTTCCAGGTAATGGGTATTTCAATATCAGGGTGCAGGCTGTGCTTGACCGGACAGCTCAGAGCAGCCTGTTCCAGCAGCTTCCTGTCCGGATAATCGGACGGAAGAGGAACGGTAATGACGACTTCCAGCTTGCCGATACGGCGGGGATCCGCATTCATATGCTTGGCCACTTCCACCGTCATGCCTTCCAGATGAATCCCCTTACGTTCGGCAACAATACCCATGATCGTGCTCATGCAGCCGGCAAGCGCCGCTCCTACCAGGTCCGTTGGGGAAAAGGACTCACCCTTGCCGTTGTTGTCCACGGGGGCATCCGTGGAAAGCGTGGCCCCGGAAGGTTCATGAACCATGGAACAATGGAGGCCGCCCTCGTACGTCGTTTTAGTTTTTACCATGGCCTTATTTTATACAAGGCTCCCCGCCATGCAACACACAAACATTGAATCCCCCCGTTCTTTATGGTAACCGCCTTTGCTATGAGAAACTTTTTGAAAGCAGCCGTCGGCTGCCTGGGCATGATCGCCGGGTGTTTCAGCACGGGGGAGGCCCAGGACTTCGGAGGAATGAGCTTCGGGGAAGCGGGAAACTTTGGTCCGCCCCAGACATCCGGTTCCTCCAAGGCCACTGTCACCTCCTATGGAGAAGCCTCCTTCGTCATCGTGACGGAGCTGGCGCTGCCGGACCACTGGCACGTTTACTACAAAAATCCGGGAACCGTGGGACTTCCCATGGAAGCCGCCTTCCAGCCTGTGCCCGGCTTCCGGGTGGAAGGCCCCTTCTGGCAAATCCCGGAACTGGGGAAAGGGCTTGTGGATTTTTACGGATACAGCGGGAAGGCTAAAATGGCGTTCCGGGTAACTCCGGAAAAGGATGCCCCCCCGGAAGCGATGTTCACCACCACCATGACGTGGCAGATGTGCGCGGAACAGTGCGCCGCCCCGGAAACCAGAAACTTCAGCGTCACACTGAAGCGCGGAGACGGGCAGACAGCCCCTGACGCGGCGGAATTGACCGGGAACATGGCAGGGCTTGCCGCCCCCGACTGGGCGGAAGGGCTGAAAGCCCGGATTTCCCAGGAAGGGAAAACCGTCACCCTGCACCTCAGGACAAACGGACGCCCCGTTCCGCAGGATTCCGTCTATTTTTTCTGCAATCAGGGGGAAATCAACCCTACCACTCCCCAAACCTTCAAAAAACTGGATGACTCCAATTATGAGCTGTCCATGCAATTCAATGACACCACGGACGGCCTTTATCCCAACAACCTGCCGGACGCGGACAAAGGGAAACCTCTGACCAGCCTTTCCGGCATCCTGCGCGCCGGCAGGGAAGGCATCATCATCACCGCGGACGACCGCCCCTTCTCCGGGGAATCTCAGGCAACAGCCGCCGGAACGGAATCCGCCCCGGAATCTTCCGCTTCCATCCCCGCTCCTCCGCTGATGGGCCTGGGGGAAATCATGTTCTTCATGTTCATCGGCGGCATCATCCTCAATGTCATGCCGTGCGTCTTCCCGGTAATCGGCCTCAAGATTATGGGATTCGTCCAGCTGGGAGGGGGGGAACGGAAAAAAGTGCTGGCCCACTCCCTTACCTTCGTACTGGGCATCCTGATTTCTTTCTGGATCATTACTGCCATTCTGATTGCGCTGAAAGCGAACATGTTTGACTGGAGCGCCCCAGCCGGCCCCGGCGTGTTCAGCGGAGACTTCTGGCTGGGCCGCGGCGCGGAGGGCGTTGTCAACTGGGCGTTCTGGTTTGAAAACCCCTGGGTGAATTTCTGTCTGCTGGGCCTGATGCTCGCCATGGGGCTGAGCATGTTCGGCGTCTTTGAAATAGGCGTCAAAGCCACGACCATGGGCAACGACCTCCAGCACCGGAAAGGTTATGCCGGCTCCTTTTGGTCCGGTGCCCTGGCTACGGTCATCTCCACCCCGTGCAGCGCTCCGTTCCTGGGCCAGGCTATCGGCGCGGCCATGCTCCAGCCGCCTCTGGGCATCGTACTCTGCCTGACCATGATGGGGCTTGGAATGTCCCTTCCCTACATCATTCTGGGCGCCTTTCCCGTCCTGACCAGATACCTGCCCAAACCCGGCGCATGGATGGAATCCTTCAAGCAGGCCATGTCCTTCCTGATGTTCGGCACCGCCGCCTACTTCCTCTGGATTTACATAGCCTTCTTTGATGCTGAAAACCATCCTCAGGACATCCTGTTCCTCTTCTTCGGGCTGGTGCTGTTTTCCATGGCCTTTTGGGTATACGGCAGATGGTGCCCCATGTACCGCAGCAGAAAGTCCCGCATCACGGGAGGCATCTTCTCCGTAATCTTCCTGCTGGCCGGCTTGTACTACATGCTTCCGCCGGAAGGAGCAGCCTGGTTCGGCCGCGGTTCCGCTCCCGGGGCGGCGGAGTCCTCCGCTGCCGCAGCGCCCTCCCTCCAGGAGGAAGGGAACATCTGGATACCCTGGAGCCCGGAAGCCATGCAGGCCGCCCTGGACGGAGGGAAACCCGTTTATGTGGACTTTACGGCCCGCTGGTGCTCCACCTGCCAGGTCAACAAGGCCTCCTATACGGATGAAGTGCTGGCCGCTTTCAAAAAATATGGCATCGTCATGATGAAGGCGGACAAGACCCGCACGAACCCCGCCATTGACCGGGAACTTAAAAACCTGGGGCGCACGGCCGTTCCCGTCAATGCCCTGTATCTTCCCGGCAGAAAACCCGTCGTCACCAGGGAACTCCTGTCCCCGGCCTACCTGCTGGAATTCCTGGAAAAGGAAATGGAACGCTAGGACGTCTTGTCATGCGGGCGGCAATCCGCCGCCCTCCCCCCAGGCCATGCCGGGCAGCAGGAAACGGAGAGAACTTACCCTTCCCCGTTCAACAGCGGCAGCAACGCGTCCGCCCATGCCTGATAACCCTTCTCCGTTAAATGGACATGATCCCTGAACATGCCCTCCCTGAACGTCCCGTCCGGCTTCAGCAGACTGCCGTTAATGGATAAAATGGTGGTCCTCGGAAGCTCCAGCCTGCGCAGCAAACGGTTAATCTCCTCCTGCCTCCTGCGCAACGGGCTGCCGGGATCGGTGCCGTAGGGAGTCACCTCCATCAGGATCAAACGGGTCTCCGGAAACTTCTTCAACAGGCGTACGGCTATCTCCCGGATGCCCTTCACCGTCTGCGCTGCGGCTTGCCTCCCCTTCCAGCGGCCGATATTATTCGTCCCGGCCAGTAAAACGCAATAGCGGGGGGAAGTCTTGACCGCCAGTTTCGTATCCTCCATACGCCACAGCATGCTGTCCGTCCTGTCCCCGCTCACTCCGAAGTTGACCGCCTTCATCGGCAGAAACAGCCTCTTCCACAGCGCGGCACCTTCCCGTTCCCAGCATTCCGTAATGGAATCCCCCACGAACAGAATGCCGCATTCCTTCCCCAGCAAATTTTCCCGAACCGCCCTGTAACGGGCCGGAACCCACGGCTGGGTATTCAGTTTGGGAACATCGGGCGGATCCGGAGCCTCATCAGCAGGAGACGCATACACGGCAGAAGAAGCAAAGGAGAGCAATAAAAAAACGGCAGAGAAAACAGAAGCATTCATCTTTTTCCGAATACGCGGCCCGGAAAAGCATTCTTTCCCCTGCCGGGAAAATCATGTTCTCACCGCCTTGCCCAATACCTCCAGAGGCTGGCCGGACAAATTCAATTCCTTTACCAGAAAACGGACAATCAGCAGGCTTGCCAGCGCATCATACAAAGCGTCATGCCAGCGGCGCGCAGGAAGCAACGCCTCCACGGAACAGGTCAACCCCAGGGCGCCGCACAAAGAAGACAGGGAATAATCCTCCAGACCGGGGACACACATCCTGCCCAAAGCCAGCGTATCCAGCCACGGACCGAAGCCGTGGCCCGGAAACCGCCGCAGGAACTTCCGTTCCGTAGCCGGATTATGCCCCACCACCACGGCCTGCCCCAGCCGGGAACGTATCTCCGGCCACAGGGAAGGAAAAGACGGGGCATCCGCCAGCATCTCCGTAGTAATGCCGTGCACCTGGGAGGCGGACCATAAAACCGGCTTCTCCACCGCAATATAGGAAGTCCACAACTCAGGTTCGTCCTCCAGGCGGGAACATGCGGCTATGCCTATCTGGACAGGCTGGTCCGTCTCCCCCCGGGCCGCGCCGGCGGATTCAAAATCAATGGCGGCGAAACGCAGGCCGCCGATTGTATCCGAAAGCGGAGGCATATCAGAACAACTCCAGCTGAGCGTATTCCCCGACAGGCATATCGTCGTCCATGTCCGTATTCTTGGCTCTCGGTTCCGCCAGCCGGGAGCGCCCCTTTTTCCTGGGGCGCGTGGAATTCATCTCCAGATGGGACAGGATGGCCTTGGCGCGGTCCACAATGACGGCAGGCATGCCGGCCAGTCGGGCCACCTGAATGCCGTAGGACTTGTCCGCCGCTCCCGGCACAATCTTGCGCAGAAACACGATTTCCTCCTTCCACTCCCGCACGGCCACATTGTAATTCTGCACGCCCTGCCTGGAATTGGCCAAATCCGTCAGCTCATGATAATGCGTAGCGAACAGGGTGCGGGACTTCAGCTCGTCATGCAGGTATTCCGCCACGGCCCAGGCGATGGAAAGACCGTCAAAGGTGGCCGTGCCCCGCCCGATTTCATCCAGAATAATCAAGGAGCGCTCCGTAGCGTTATTCAGAATCAGGGAAGTTTCGCTCATCTCCACCATAAAGGTGGACTGGCCGCGCGCCAGGTCGTCGCTGGCTCCCACGTGGCAGAAAATGCGGTCCACCAAACCGATGTGGGCGGCTTCCGCCGGCACATACGCTCCAATCTGGGCCATCAGCGTAATCAGGGCCACCTGGCGGATATAGGTGCTCTTGCCCGCCATATTGGGCCCGGTCAGCAGAATAAGGCGGTTTTCCTCCGGTTCCAGAAAGGCGTCATTGGGAACGAACACATCGCCGGAAACATTCTGCTCAATAACGGGATGACGGCCATTGACAATGCGCAGGGTCATGGAATTGTCCAGAACGGGGCGGCAGTACCGGTACTGCTGCGCGCCCTCAGCCAGCCCCAGCAGCACATCCAGATCCGCCATGGCGTCCGCCGTCATCTGGATATCGTCAATGTGGCGGCCCACTTCTTCACGCAACAGGAGGAACTGCTCATACTCCACCTGGCGGGAACGCTCGTCCGCCCCCAGGATGGTATTCTCCATCTGCTTGAGCTCCGGGGTAATAAAGCGCTCCGCGTTCACCAGCGTCTGCTTGCGCTGGTAATCCGGGGGCACTTTATCGTAATGGCTCTTCGTTACTTCAATGTAATAACCGAAGACGTTATTAAAGCGAATTTTCAGGGAATCAATTCCCGTGCGCTTGCGCTCCTTCTCCTGCAGCCGTGCCAGCCACTCCTTCCCGTCGCGGGAAGCCAGCCGCAATTCATCCAGACCGGCGTGATACCCTTCCCTGATGATGCCGCCCTCCTTGATGGTCACGGGCGGTTCCTCCACCAGGGCGCGCTGGAGCAAATCCACCAGCTCATCAAAACAGCCCATGCGGGAACGGATGCTCTCCAGCATCTCCCCGCCGCCGGGCAGGGATTCCAAATCATCCCTGAGCGCGGGGATGCGCGACAGGGAGGAAGCCAGCGCCTGAAGGTCGCGGGCATTCCCGGCACCCTGGGAAATGCGCCCCGTCAGCCGCTCCATGTCCCGCACATTCTTCAGGCTCTCCCTCAGCTTGCTCATCAGGTAGGGCTCCTGCAGCAGAACGGCGATCACCTCCTGCCTCGCCAGGAGCTTTTCCAGATCGCACAGGGGGTGGAGCAGCCAGTCCCGGAGTTTGCGTGCGCCCATGGGTGTGCTCGTCCTGTCCAGGGTCCCCAGCAGGGAAAGCTTCACGCCGCCGCGGGAATCCACCAGGTCCAGATTCCTCTGGCTGGCCTGGTCAATCAGCACGGCGTTCTCCGTGGCGCGCACGGAAATGCGGCGCAAGTGGTCCGTGGGGCGGCGGAGCTGGTAGCCCAGATAATGGAGCACCGCGCCGGACGCCCCCAGGGCGGCGGTCATCTCCCCGCAGCCGAAGCCGTCCAGGGAATGCACCCGGAAATGGCTCAGCAAATTGGGAATGGCCGTGGAAGGCAGAAAAGTATATCCGTCGTAATAAAGCGTGGGGTGGGTTCCGGGGAAGCAGTCCGTCTGCTCGTCGCTGACCAGGAGTTCGGAGGGATTGATGCGGGACAGCTCGTCCAGAAGCAAATCCATGTGTTCGAACTGGGCCACGGAAAATTCCCCCGTGGTATGGTCCACGCATGCCAGGCCGAAGCGCTTCTTGTCCCTGTACAACGCCACAATGTAATTATGGCGGGAGGAATCCAGCAAATTCATGTCCGCCAGGGTTCCGGCGGAAATCACGCGGGTCAGTTCCCGCTCCACCAGTTTGCCAGGCTGCGGAATGGTGGTCTGCTCCGCAATAGCCACCCGCTTACCTCCCTTCACCAGCCGTCCGATATACCCTTCCGCGCTGTGGTGGGGCACCCCGCACATCGGAATGCCGTGGCGCTTGGTCAGCGTCAGGCCCAAAATGGCGGAGGCCTCCTTGGCGTCCTCAAAAAACATTTCGTAAAAATCCCCCAGCCGGAAAAACAGCAGCACGTCTTCCGGCAAGCCCTTCTTCATGCGAAGGTACTGATCCATCATCGGGGTTGAGGCAGGTCCGGAACTACTCATAAATAACGGTGAAAGAGTAATCCGATTGCGGCTTCAAAGCAAGGTTGGAATCCGGTCAAGACAGGATGAGAATATCCTGCAAACACCTATTTCTTGAAACAGGATTAGTTCCTTCCCCAGCTACTCCGCCTTACTGCCCCTCTTCAGCAAATGCCTGCGAAGCGTCGCCCTCTGAATCCCCAGCAGTTCAGCGGCGCGGCTGATGCTGCCGCATTGCTGATAAACTCTCTCGCAATGCCAGGCCGCCACCTCATCCAGCCGGACAGGCATCACTCCGGGAATATCCTCACCCCCCGTTTTTTCTTCTGTTCCGCGATTCTCCAAATACCGGCTCAGCACATCCCGCCAGTTTCCATGCCCCATGACGTCGGCATATTTCAAAAAATTGGACAACTCCCTCACGTTTCCCGGCCAGGAATAAGTCATTAACACTTCATCCGCGCCATCAGGCAAAGGGACGCCCTTTCTCCCTCTCCACAAAGCATCCGCTATTTCCGCAACATCCTCCATCATCTCCCTGAGAGGAACGGTCGTAACCGTAAATTCCTGAAGGCGAAACAGCAAATCTTCACGGAATGTCCCTTCCTTCGCCATTTTCCAGAGATTTTTATTGGTGGCAGTAATCAAGCGCACATTTACCTCTACCTCGCTGGTTCCGCCCAGAGGCAGCAGGCGCTTCTCTTCAAGAATGCGCAGCAGAACACCTTGAGACTCCAAAGGCAAATCCCCGATTTCATCAAGAAACAGGGTACCGCTGCAGGCCAGCTCAAAAACCCCCTTCTTATCTCCGGAAGCTCCCGTAAAAGCACCCTTGCGATACCCCAGAAAAGTTGCCTCCAGCAACCCGGGATTGGACGAGGCGCAATTAAAAGAAAGGAAAGTCTGATTCCAACGGGGCGAATTGAGATGCAGGTGCACAGCCACACTCTCCTTGCCCGTCCCGGATTCGCCAAGAATCATGACGCGTACGTCATCCACGGGAGCGGCCTTGATAATCATCTCTTTTAATCGTTGAACAGCTCTGCTCCTTCCCTTGATCTCCCGGTGCCCATACAACCGGAACAAATCCATATAACGGCGCATGGCGGCAGACTCGCCTCCCGTTCTCCGGCTCAGCAAATCGTTTAAATACAGGGCCAGAACTTTCCTGCCATGATCATCGCCCGACCGCATTACCCGGTTGACAAATCCGGCTGTTTGGGCCAATTCCAACATCCGGCCATAATCCGGATCTTCCTGACGCCCGACTTTCGCCAGGTATTTCGCCAACTCCCCCTGTTTTCCCCAAGGGGCGCACAAGCGATACACCATCTCCGTAAAGTAAAGGTCGCAGTCGCCTATTCTTTCTTCCAGCAATCCGGACAAACAGGCCTTTTCCTGTTCCCCCATTTCCTGGTTGCTCAACCATACCACACGCACTCCCGACCTTCCCAGCGACTCGATTTTTTCCGCCAGCAATCGGCTGTTCCTGCCCAGGCCAATTCCTACCAGATAAATGACTCCGGGCCGCTTCTCCTGAAGCAGAACTCCCGCCAACACTCCCGCCAGCCCGTTCATGGAAGAAAACCTCAACTCCGTCCCCCTTCCTTCCTCCTTCTCTTTCAGCGCCACAATCGCGCCTCCAAGCAGGCAATCCGCATATCCGTATCCAACAATAATCAATGATTGTTCCCTGCTCATGACATCTTCTTCCTAAAACCGTTCCTGTCTGAATCCGCATCCCGGTGCATGCCGGCCGCTTTCTCAGACACCCGGAGCTTCCTGCAAACAACTTCATACGGACACCCCGGAAAGATAAAGCCCTTTTCCTGTCCCTCTCCCCGTAAAAAACGGCAATTCCAGAGGATAGAGAACGCCGCGGCACAACAGCACGTTTCCATATCAAAAGCGGCTATCTTCATCTTTATTCCCATTTTCAGATCTTCAGCAAATAACGTGCCATATGAAAACGGTTCCGTTTCCGCACCAATAAAGGAACAAAAACGGGACACGCCGGTCAATATAAAACCACCGTCTGGTCAAAAATAATCCTTCCCTTTTAAGCCAGCCCCCCTTCCCGGAATATAACGGCAGCCTTCTTTGGGCTGGCACACTTTTTGCTAAAAAGAAAACGATGCGCTTTCCCTGCCCAATAAAACGGCTCTCATCGCCTCGTTCCTTTCCATCCTCCGTTCCTGTCCAGCAAAGGATGGAGCCTGCGAGCGATTTCACAGGGATCAGCATCCAGCAAATGGCAAATCAACACCACCTCCGTAAAAGTAAGATAGCGTTCCCCGGCCTCATATTTGGAAACAAACGTCCTGGTATTGTCCAGCATCAGAGACAGCTGGAGCTGGGAATATCCCTTCTCAAGGCGCTTTTTTCTCAAAAACGCTCTCAGAGATTCTTCCTGAACGCTGTTGCGATCTCTTTGCATGATAACATTCTAGCTGATTTTCATAAAATCCCCCAAATTAGGGGAATAATTCAACATGCCGCTCAAAACACGCCGATTGATGAAAAACAATAACTCGCAGCACCCCCTTCGGAAAAACTCCGGGAGGAGGAAACGCCTCCCGGAGGAACAAGCCTGGGAGTCCCTTTCCGAGCATCTGAAAAATTCCATCATTGCCTCGGCCAAGGCTTTATCCGCGGAACTGGACGCGGAAAACCACCCGGGAACGATTGCCATTGATGCAAACAAACGCCTTGTTCTTCTCCCCTTCCGGGAAACGCCGGAACCGGGGATAGAAGAACATTTTGATCAAGTCTGCACGCTGGATAAACCGGAAAAAACGGGAATCAAACGTAACCGGCGCTATATTGTCGATTGGCACAAGCTGTTTTTCCCCTGCAAAAAAGTCAGTCCGCTTCGTAAAAAAATCTTTCGTGAACTTTTCACCGCCTCCGGGGAAGAACTATCCTCCCGGAACATCTTTCTCACGACAGGAAAAGGCGGGGAACATCAATTCATGGACTATGGAGAAATTGCCGTAGAGTTCTTTATCTTTGACCACAGCAGGGAAAACTCATCCATTCGGTATTTATCCGCCCTGGAACGGTGCGGAGCCAACTTGCACGGCAGATACCATCATGGCCTGACTCTCTTAGCCTTCGCCGCCATGTCCAAAAAATGGGGAGCCGTCCGTTACATGCTCCGGGCCGGCGTCAGGGGGGATATCCCCGGCGCCCCTTTTGATAAGGGCGACGCGTTATCCATGTACAGGGCCTCATTCCTGCACATCCTGGCTGAGGGCGACTGCCCGGGCAGACTGGCCCGGGAATTCATGGGAATGCTGATGAGCAAACACCCGGATACCAACCTGGACGTTCAACATCCCGATACGGGAGCTTCTCCGCTGATGGAAGCCTGTCAATCCGGGAATTTAGTCATAGCCCGGGAACTTATCAGACATGGGGCCGACGTTAACCTTCCGGACAAAAATGGGCAAACTCCGTTAATGTGCTGTTGCGGGGAACCGGCCACATTCCATGCCTCCCTGACCCAAGCGGGCGCGAATCCCTGGCAGCGTGACAAACTGGGCCGCTCCGCCATTGTTCATGAACTGGTTGACGCTCCACATCCTTACTCGGGACTCTTCGCCATGTTATCCCGCTATCCCGTTATCCCGGAGGAGCAGCAACTCATCACCTTGTTCGCCGCCATGCACGCCGGATGGGATTGTCTGGGCATCCTCGCCGCAGCGGGCCTGCGCCTGGATATGCAGGCGCGCTATCATGGAAGAACGCTGCTTCACGAACTGGCGAGATGCTCCTCCCCCTGGATCTTGATTTCCCTTGATAGCGAACAATTCCTGATGAACTTCTTTCAACCGGAGGTCATGGACGAAAGGGGAAATACCCCTTTTCTGGAAGCCTGCCGCTATGGAAACTTTTATGCCGCGGAAAGGCTTCTCAGGCTGGGAGCGGATCCGCTTGCCTGCAACCGGGCTGGCCTCAATGCCTGGGATGTGCTGGCGGAAGCGTTGGCCGGGATCAAACAACAAAAAAGAAAAAAGCTGTGCTCCTCTCGTTTTTCGGATCTTCCGCAGGAATATGGGCTGCGGGAACCGGAAGAAGTCCCCCAGGATGATGACGGCTTGTATGAACTGGCCCGGCTCCTTCACGCACACTCCATCCCGGCGCGCCACCCGGAAAAGACCATCGCCCATATCCTGGCGGCCGCGGAAAGACATACGCTGGAAAACTTCCCCTTCCGCACCCTCACCTATCTATGGTTGGAGGCGGGCTTCCCCATGGAAAAACCGGAATTGCAGCAGGACTTCAGTTCTTTAATTCTCCGGCAGCACGTTATGTATGCAACTCTTAGAAAATATTCACTTCTCAAGGACGAGGCCGGCCTCCGGGAACGCGGCGAGCGAATGGCCTCCATCCTCTCCTCCTATCGCCATGCGGGAGGCAAACTCCTGTTCCCGGAAACAATGGAAAGGAAAATGCATCTTTGGAAAGAAATAAGCATGACGGTGAAGCCCCCGCTGGAGGTAAGGACCTATCCGCAACATAATATCAAAAATAAAAAAGTAAAACACAATTAAATTCCAACAAAATCCCCTGTTTCGGGAGAACGCAGACTTGACTTTCATTGGAGAAAATTTATCATAAAAAAACTAAAACCATTAGATCAAAACAATGTGTTCAGAAAAAAATGTATGGAAAGTTGGTTCTAACTGGGGAAACAACGGAGAATCCATTCTTCATTTGTTCTTAAATTACGGTTGCGTCTTTTTTGGAGGAGCATCAGACAATGCGAAAAAAGGAGATTGGCGTAAAGTAAAAAAGGGGGATCTTCTGATCATTACAGAAGGAGAGACCTCAATAGCCATAGGAGAATGTCTGAGTTCGTTTTCCTCTTACGAAGAAAGCAAAATTCATTTTTGTTCGAATGATCGGAAATATATTAATGAGAACGATGTAGTTATCTGCAAAGCCAACCTCTTTTTGTTGCCCGAAAAGAATCGATTTCTGGCTAAATATGGAAATGATACACAAGAACATTTTTGTAGACACGCTAACGCTGCACCAGTGATCGAATCCTGGATGGAATTAAAAAATGAAAGCTCCAAAAACAGCTTTAAGCTGGATTGTAAAACAGAAGACCTTTCCAAATTATTTTCCGGAGAAGTCCGCTATCATGTCCCCATTTACCAACGCCCCTATTCATGGGGAAATGGCGAATTAAGATCCCTGATAGAAAATCTATCCGATGCCTTTAAGAAACAGGAACCCGTATTCATGGGTACGATCCAGTTTTCGGCGCCTGTTCTTTTAGATCCCGATGGCAAGAAACGTTCTTATGACATCATCGACGGACAACAACGTCTGACCACGTTTCTTATTCTCCAATGTGTTCTGGACGTTTTGACAGGAAACGATTTCAATAAAAAATTCAAAACTATCCTATATACTCATGTTAACAGAGGTTCCGCTCAAGAGGATCTGGATGAATTCTTTTCTGATTTAAAAAGTGTAAAAGATGTAGAAAGATTGGGTGAAAAAACTCACAATAAATATTCACAAAACGCAAAAGAACTCTACCGCCTTATTGAGGAATTCTTCTCAAACAAAGACGAATATGATTCCATTCCCAAAGATACATTAAATAAATTATCAAATTTCATCACGAAAAATATTCAATTCATCGTCATCGAAACACACGCGAATCTTTCAAAAACGTTAAAAATTTTTGATACAATCAACACAACAGGGCTTGATCTTGGAACTTCTGACTTGTTCAAAATCCGTTTTTACGATTACCGGACACATATCTGCGGAGATGATGATGATATTTTCAATAGAATCTCAGAAATTTATCAATCCATAGACAATCGAAAAAGGGATCATCCGGAGAAGCCTTCATTTAGTATGGATGATCTTTTATCGACTTATCAGCGTGTACTCATCGCAAAAAACGGCCTTGATAGTGAAGCATATCGTATGGGACATCAGATTTTCTTTGAACGACTCTTTGGTACGACCCTTCAGACAAATCCATATAAAGAATTTAACAAGTATAAATTTTCCCTGAACAAAAATTTGCTCACATTGGATGATCTCAGAAAACTGAATGCCTGTTATACAATTTCATGTAATTTAATTGAGGAAAATGAAACGTATAAAATACTTAATCATTTTATCTGGAAAACTCGCTATGGAAAGTTTGTTCATGATTATGCTATTATCGCTCTTTTCTTTGAACGAATAACTCCTCAACAACTACAAAATTTCACAGAAACACTATTCAAAATGCTCATACCGCCAAGTCTGTTCTGGGCAAAACAAGTTAACATGGTTATTAAAGATTTGTACGATATATTATTGCGAATCTCTTCTCCTTCCGGAGCTGATATATTTTTCGTTCTGAACGAATATACAAAAAAATACCGAGATTTATTCGAAAAGGCCTGCGATCAAGAAATCGCTGGCTACAATACATGGAAGCGTTTAGTTTGCCTCCTGTGTGAATATCTCCAGAATCCGGAAATCTCCTCTGCACAACTTTTCAATCAAGGAACAGATATCGAACATATTCAATGTTTTACAGATCAAGAAGACCCAGAAAAAATTAAAAATGAATGGAAAGAAGAGCTAAACAGGCTCGGCAATCTGGTTCTGCTGGAATCCAATCTGAATAGGTCCATCAATAACAAGCATAATAAAAAAGAGGAATGCTATAGACAAAGTGTCTACAAAACTGTACAGGCACTAGCGCATTGCGTTTCCTCCTGGAATAAAGAAGCTGCTGAAAACAGGAGAAGAGAACTCACCGACAAAATGGCAGCCTATATATTCTCCACAGGAACAGGACATTAATAATTCTTTCTGAAAAGCAATTCATTAAGAGTCACAGTGCCTCTGCCCGCTCCGATCAATAATTTGCCGGGGCGGGCATTTTTTATCCATTTCGGAAACATATCTTTTGCCTTTCAGCGTCCGGGCTCCCTTCATTTCCAATACTTCCGCGCTTTCCGGAAAAGCTGGCACGGGATTTGCCCATAGAAGAATATCGTTCAAAATAACAGAGCCCAATATGCCGGCAAGCTCAAATCCCCCAAAACAGGGGACTTTAATCTTGACGCGGAAGAATTGCAAAACTATATAACCTCCATATCAACTTTTACGTTTCCCAATGTTCATCAGATTTTACCGGCGTATTCCCCTTATTCCCGGAATCCTCTGGCTCAACATTTCCAAGGGAGGATTCTCTCTGACCACAGGAACAACCGGACGCAAAATAACCGTAAACAAACATGGAATCAGACTTCATCTGGGCTGGCCCAGAACGGAACTGGGCATCGGGCATTTCATCTCCTATGACGCCATCCAGAAATTGATCACGTCACTCAAAAACAAATAAACAACACCATCACCACCGCAACTATGGCAAACAAACAAGAAACAGACTGGATAGCCAGAATTATCAGCGCCATTATTTTTGCTATTGCAGTTTACCTCATTTTCCGGCCTATTTGTTATCTGTTCAAATCCTGGAAAATCCAAAAAGGAAATAAAACAATCATCCAAAACCTTCACCATAACCTGGGAGACTTCTGGTTAACCGAACAGGAAAAACAACAATTCCTTTTTCACACGGCCCAATGCGATCTGGCCGATAAAAAGATTAAAGAATTTTCCAGCTATTCTCTGCTTGTCCGTAAGGACGGTCAATACGACGAACGAAATCGAGACGGCAAAGAAGCCAACTACTACGCCGAACAAAAGGATAAATCTGAAAAGATAATCAAACAGCTTTCCCGCTCCCCTCTGAAAAAATGGAATCAATTCAATGATTCCCTGAAGGAGGAATACAGTTTGTGTACGGCCAATCTCCTCCTGTGGGCTTATATTCCGTTCCTCCTCGTCATCCGGCAATCAGATGATGGAGCAGGAATCTTTATTCTATCCATGATCTTTCTGGGATTGCTGCAGCTGATCGTTTACAAGCTCACCCTCTCGCTCGTCAAAAATCCGGCCTTTCCATTTACTCCAAAACCCGGACAAGTCACTCTGGATAACCTGAACGAACATACCCGCGGGGAAAAAAACAATCCTGCTCCATTTCCGGTTCAACCTCCCGCCGAGCATCTCGAATTGCGCGGAGGGTACATCTTCGGCAGTCTGGCCCTCATCATCTCTCTGCCCCTCGTCTTCATGTTCAGCCATCAATCCCCCGGCTCCCCTCAACAGATAAGTGCCCTACAAAACAAACAAACCAATTTAGAGAAAGGAATACGGAACGACTTTCAAAAACTGGAAAAAATGCAAAAAACAATCATCCGGAAAAAAGAATATCTTCTGACTTCTCCCTCCCTGCAGCCTGCGTCAAACACGAATATTTCCGCTTTTTAACATGCCGAAAATGAAAACAGCCAAACATATCAAATGGATCTTCTGGGGCCTGTTTTTCCTGTCCCTGGGGATTGCCTTAACCACAACCAAACAACACGCCCCCAGGCGGCAGCATACTCTCTCCGGGAAATATGAGAAGCTGGTAAAAGAACGCAGCCATATCCGATATTTCATAATGATGTCGGATGCCATCAATTCCGAATTGGACAACCTGATCACAAGAGGGAAAAGATGCACCGGGCGCCATCTTGACGAATATATTCAAAAAAACTGCATCACTCCCATTTCCTGGAAAAATCCCTCTTCCCCGCAATTCCACAGCCTTGATGATTTTCTAAAAAGCGCCGACGAGCTGCTTCAATCAGACTAGTTCTCTTACATCCGAAACTCCTGCCTGCGGATTCCAGTGGAAACCACATTTTAATCACTTCCAGCATCTTTTTCGCCATTGCTTACTAAAATCATTGATGACGCCGTCTTTATTCGTCAACAACGGTATTGAAACGGCATCCATCAAGGATTGGCTGTTCCGTAATGATTGAAAAGGAAGGCTCAAAGCGATTGATCCCGTCAACGCCAAAAGAAATAATCCAAGAATTTATTATATCAACAATACCTCAAAAGCAATATGAAAAAAATAATCATCTCACTCATTGCATTTACTGCATCTCTTCTTAATTTAGGATATTCCCAATTCGCAGTTCATTCCATAATAGATTCTTCAGGAGCTTATTCATTCAACTATTACGAAAATAAAAGTTGGTCAGTATTTCCACCTAATTTACTTATTGATCCTAAAAATAATAAAAATTGCACAATAGTATCTAAATTATGGGGAATGGGCGATGAATACAAAACTATCAAAATCACTTCAGAGTCAATAAAAGTAATAATAATGATAACAAAAGCTAAAACCGATACTAGACTGACTCATAAATATCAAGCAACCATCAGGATTCCTAAAATTAATTTTACTCTTCCTGGAGTATATATTCATGCGGTTGAATATAAGAATGCAAATAAAAAATTAGGAGAATCGTATGCTATTGGAGTCACAGAAAAATATGGATCTGATGATCTTAATATGATTTTTTCTAAATATCCTATTGAAATTATTTGCCCTGCATTGAAATATGGCCTGTGACGGCAGAGCCAACTCTAACTTCAAAAACAAAAAAATTAAAATAAATATAATTCAATCAGGATTCAACCTATGCACAACAAAAGATTGGGATATAATGAACTTAATGTTCATTCCACATTAAACCATCTGGAGAGGGAATTTCCATTTGGACGTCATCCAATAATTATGCGGGGAATTTTCTGATAAAAAATATTGGCTTTCCGCATCCGGCAAAAAATTCCCCTCCGCCTTATTCATTAGAAAACGCTAACTGAAATGAAACCATACATTACCATTCTATTCATTGCGATCGCATCTCTACTGATGCTGCAAGCAACGGACGCTTCCCAGGAATCCTTCGACTGGAAAGCGGCATTAAAAGAAGTTGATCCTTCCGATTTTGACAACTATCAGCAGTATTACGTGGATTTGATAGCCAATCCATATACTTACGAGGTGACCTGCAAATCAGGTGAACGCGTCATCAAGCATTCCTGTGCGGCGTTCGGATATGACTTTGAAAATAAAAATGAAGTCATTCTTATCAAATCTATTGAAATGGGGAAATACGGGAAATTCCATTCTATTGATTCAACAACAATTCCGCTGAAGAGCATTATTTCGATAACCAGGGCGAAACGCCTTCCCGATAAAGACCGGGAGCTCGGATTAAATGACGATTACAAAAATTATGACGATCCCAATACATATTATCAGGAGGTGCTCGACTCCATCAATGAAAGCGAGCTCTACCGGATAAAAGCCCAAATTGTCAACAAGGAGGGAATTAAAGTAACGAGAGTGTTTTATGCTTTTGCCTATTGCAAATCCTATGCGAATCCGGATAAGGCAGCCATTTTCCTGGATATCAGCGATGACTCCGTCGACCAAAAAGTGGCTGACAGAATAGGGATTCACATGGTCATTCCAATTGAAGATATTATTGAAATTCAATGTCAAATCGTAGGCAATCCTTAAATGAACAGATAATTTTCCCAACCAAACCATCTGGCAGCCCCGTTCTTCAATGAAGAAAACGGAAAATAAACAGCGCCCCATCCTTCTACCCCGTATCACCAGCCTCTCGTGTTTCCCCGCAAAGAAACACGGCTTTCCATCTACTCTGATAGAAAACATCCTCAAAAAGAGGTACAAACATAAAAATACATACTGATTACAACTATGAGTGACTATTATTGCGAATACTGCGGACGCCGCTATTCCAGCGTCCGGGAACTGACCGGCAACAAATGCCCCCGCCATCCGGAAGGAACAAATAAAGGATTCCATTCCCTTTACGAAGGTTCTGAAAAATCCAGCTATGCCTGCAAGTACTGCGGCAGAACCTATAAATCCATTCACGATATGTCCCAAAATCCCTGCTCCCGGAATCCCCAGCGGGGCGGCTACCATCTCCCGGCCCTTTAACTCTTGAATCATCTCCCGTCGATGAGAGCAAACCAACCCTGCCAGCTGCCCATCCACCGGGCCGGTTCTCTTTTGAGAAGCTCTCGTATAGACTGGCACCGCCATAAAACAGCCCCTATTCAGGACATACTGAAATCTCCGGATTTTCTGGCGGCAGATAAGAAGCTCCCCCTGGCTCTGGGGATAGATGACAACGGGCATCCTGTCATCGGCGATCTGGCCGTCATGCCGCACCTGCTGGTAGCCGGAGCCATCGGAAACGGCAAGTCCATGTGCATGAACAGCATCATATCTTCCATGCTCATGAAGTTTCGCCCTGATGAACTGAAGCTCATCCTGATAGATCCGAAAATGATGAACATGCCGCTTTACTCCAGACTGCCCCATTTGATGGCGCCCGTGGTAACGGATCCCGGGAAAGTTCCGCGCGTCCTGCGCTGGTGCGTAAATGAGATGAAGCGCCGCTACTACTGCTTCGCCAAAACAGGCGTACGCAACTTTGATGCCTTCAACAAACGTCCGCCGGACGTACCTGCGAGAAAGGAGGAAGAACAGGAAAACAGAGCCATCCCTGAACGCTTCCCCTACCTCGTCATCATCATTGACGAACTCGCGAATTTGATGCAACCGGCGAGCCAGGATATGGAAACGGACATCGGCATCCTGACCCGGGGAGCGCGTGCCGCCGGCATCCACCTCATTACAGCGACACAGACGCCCAAAAAGCAGGTGGTAACGAGGACGATCAAGGCCAATATTCCGACGCGCATCGCCTTCCAGGTGGCAAGCGGTACGGATAGCCGCGTGATTCTGGACAGGCAAGGAGCGGAAAAACTGGTGGGCAAGGGAGACCTTCTGTATTTGCCGCCGGGTTCCGCCCAGGTAAAGCGAGTGCAGGGTGCTTTTATCTCTGACGTCGCAGTGAAAGCCCTGGTGGCCCACTGCGCTTCCCAGGCCAGGCAGGAATTCGATGAAGGCCTTCAGAAATCCCTGGATAACCCTTCCCCGGAAACCTCGGACACACCCGCCTGATGGCGCAGCTCTTCCCCCGCCCCGGTATTCCTTCGCAGACAATACTACAGGGCCGCGTCCGGGAAAATTCCGGCGCGGCCCCAAATTTCAGGCATGGAAAGACAGGTTAATACTCCACCACGGGGGCATCCTTCCACAGGGTGTCCATACCGTAGAATTCGCGCGTTTCCTGCCCCATGATGTGAACCATCACGTCAATGTAGTCCACTACGGACCACAATGCCACAGGCGTATCTTCCACATAGGTGGGGAGGGCTCCCGCCTTTTCCCGAACGGCTTCTTCCAGCTCCCGGATGACGGCTCGCAGATGGGGGACGGACAACCCCGTGCACACTACCATGAAATCCGTCAGGGAAGACATGCCCCGCAAGTCGTACACCCGCACATTTTCGGCCTTGGCGTCATCCGCGGCGCGGGCGCACATCCTGGCCAGTTCCATCGCATCGTTGGCTACCATATTCGATTCGTTTCTATTGAATTATTTCTTTTCTCCGCCGTCCTTGCCGAACTCATCAACGGGATTGTAGGAGAAGGGGTCCCGTTCCGCCTGTTCCAGTTCCCCTTCCATCTTCCGTTCTTCAGCGCCGTCCGCGCGGGTCTCTTCAGCTTCTTTCTTCTCGGTATGGCCGGAATCATCCTTCCCGGGCTGTTCCTCCACTTCGGAAGGCATGGGGGGCGGAGTCACCCTGGAGGGAGGGTTTTTCATTTCCCCGTATTCCAGAATATCCATGACCTGGGAACCTTCCAGCGTTTCAAACTCCATCAGGGCCTCCGTCAGAATGTCCAGCTTGTCCCGGTTTTCCGTCAGGATGGCCATGGCGCGTTCATAAGCGCTGTCCACCAGGAAGCGGACTTCCGAGTCAATCAGCTCCGCCGTGGATTCGGAATAATTGCGGGAACGCGTCCCCAGGTCGCGGGCAATATAAACTTCTCCCTGGTGTTCTCCGTACTCAATCAGCCCCAGTTTTTCGCTCATGCCGAATTCGCACACCATGCGCCGCGCCAGGTTGGTGGCGCTCTTGATGTCTCCGGTAGCACCGCTGGTCACATCACCAAAAACGATTTGTTCGGCGCAGCGCCCGCCCATCGCCACGACGAGCTGGTCCAGCATTTCGGACCGGAGCTGGTGCATCTTGTCGTCGGAAGGAAGCCACATGGTCATGCCGAGGGCCCCGCCGCGGGGAACAATGGTCACCCGGTGCAGCGGCTCGCTGTGCGGTGTTTTCAACAGGCAGATGGCATGCCCCGCCTCATGCACGGCGGTAATGCGGCGCCCCCGTTCGTTAATCGCCAGGCTGCGGCGTTCACGCCCCCAGCTGACCTTGTCGCGGGCTTCTTCCAATTCGGCCTCCGTAATCTCCTTCAGCCCCTTGCGGGCGGTCAGCAGGGCGGCTTCATTGACCAGGTTGGCCAGCTGGGCACCGGAAAAGCCGGACGTGCCGCGGGCAATCCGCTCAAAGCTGACTCCGGGCGCCATCTTCACTTTTCTGGCATGCACCTGCAGGATCTGTTCGCGCCCCCGGACGTCCGGCAGGTTCACCACCACCTGCCGGTCGAAGCGGCCGGGACGCAGCAGGGCTGGGTCCAGGATGTCCGCACGGTTGGTGGCGGCAATCACGATTACATTGGAGTTGTTTTCAAAACCGTCCATCTCCACCAGCAGGGCGTTCAGCGTTTGTTCCCGCTCGTCATTGCCGCCGCCCATGCCGTAACCGCGCTGGCGGCCCACGGCGTCAATTTCATCAATGAAAATCAGGCTGGGCGCCGTCCTTTTGGCCTGTTCAAACATATCGCGGACACGGCTTGCACCCACCCCCACGAACATTTCCACAAAGTCCGAGCCGCTGATAGAATAGAAGGAAGCGTTGGACTCCCCGGCAATGGCACGCGCCAGCAGAGTCTTGCCCGTACCGGGCGCCCCGACCATCAGCACGCCGCGGGGAATGGTGGCGCCCAGATCGCGGAATTTTTCCGGATTGCGCAGGAACTCCACCAGTTCCCACACTTCTTCCTTGGCTTCGCTGATGCCGGCCACATCCTTGAACGTCACCTTGTTCTTATCCGGGGAGATGAGGCGCGCCCGGCTTTTGCCGAAGCTCATGGCCCCCCGGGCCCCGCCGCTCTGCGCGCGGAACATGAAGAACAGAATCACCAGAATGAGCACGATGGGCAGCAGATTCAGCAGAATGCCGCCCCAGGAACCGGATTCACGCTTGAACTTCGTATCCGGCCCCAGCAGCTGCTTGACGCGGTCTCCCTGGAACTCCAGGGTAAAAGGCACTTCCACACGTTCAAAACGCTGTTTGTCCACGGAGGCGTCTCCCGTAGCCGCGGGCCAGATGCGGGTGACAATCTGTCCGACCAGCACGTTCTGGTTGCCGTCTTCCGCCAGGATGATGCCGTCCTTTCCTCCGGCGATGCGGCCTTCCAGGGCCAGACGGTTGAATTCAGGCACGGAAAGCTTCTGAGCTCCCTCAGGAATGAGGGAAACATTCTTTCCCTCTTCCGTCCGGTACGGGCTCTCCACCACCCTGTAGCCGGAAAGTTCATTCAGCAAAGGCTTGTCGCGGTCCGGAAGGGACATGGAATAAGTCAGCGCAAAGGGGGTCATTTCCACCTTCGGCTGAATTTCCTTCCTGTACACCAGCGCGTGAATAACGCCTTCGGAACCGTTCTCGCTCAGCACCACTTCCACGGGGGCCTTGGGGTCGTTCAGCACCACGCGCCCCGCTTTATACTGGGCTTCAAAGGATTCCAGATTTTCCTTGCGGGGGCCCAACCCGAAAGATTCAGGGGTGAAAAAGCCAAACGCAAGGACGCCTACAATGAGAAGTACCATGACCCACACGCCCCAGTTGGGGGATTCGGGCCTGCCGGAGCCGGGAAATTTGGGAGGACGGGGAGGACTGGGTGGCATTCTGTCAGACATAATGTGGTTAGCACACAGAAGTTAATGAATAGGGCGGCATGATACGCGAGTCCTTGTAAAATAAAACTTTTTTCCGAGACATGCCATACAGCCGCCGCAGGACGGGCCCGCACCGTTCCGGGCCGGGGCTCTTCCCGGCAATAAGGCCTTAACTGGAGCAGGCCTCATTCCCGCTTTCTTTTTCTGCGCCGCCCCTCATGGTTCGCGCTTTCTCCGTTCATGCGCTGCCGGAGACGCCGCTTCCACTGGGGCATCCTTTCTTCCGCCGGAGCCGCACGGGAACCGGCATTTTCCCGGCTCTTTTCCTGCCAGGCCCCCTCTTCCTGCGCGTTCAGCCGCTCCCGCCGCCTCTGCTCCTGGATTTCCGCCAATTTTCTGGCGCGGCGGATTTCCACCCGCTTGCTCACCTCCCCGTGGGCGGAGGTCACGCGCCAAGGGCCGATGCGGCGGGGATAGGTAATGGGCGCGCAAACCAGTTCCGCATCCAGAAAACGCATGGCCCCCACCAGCAGGTTCTTGACATTCGCCAGCAGGCCGCCGTCCGTCCAGACGCCGCCCATGCCCATTTCCAGCAAAAAAGCCAGATGAAGCGTTTCCGCCCCCGAAGCCTGAATGGAAAAATCCCTCAGGGAAATGCCCTCCGCCGGCTCCTCGTCCGGAGCGGCTACGGAAGCGGCCCGGAGGAGGAACATCGTATCCCGGACCTTGCGACTCAGGGCACAGACCAGTTCCCCCACTTTGGGCCGG
Organism: Akkermansia sp. UNK.MGS-1; assembly: GCF_000980515.1. NCBI lineage: Bacteria > Pseudomonadati > Verrucomicrobiota > Verrucomicrobiia > Verrucomicrobiales > Akkermansiaceae > Akkermansia > Akkermansia sp. UNK.MGS-1. The sequence continues at coordinate 91,128 of NZ_LBCB01000040.1, forward strand.
GCATCAAAACGGTAATCCTTTACTTCCACCAGCCACAGATCCCGGCGTTCCGGATGATACAGCAGAAAATCCATTTCCTTGCATCCCCCGCAGAAATTCTGCGCCTGCCGGGCATAATAATCCGAACATTCAATGCGGCACACCACGTAGCCTTCATCGATCCAGAAACGGTGGACGCCCTCCACGTAATAAGCTTTTGACGGCTTATGACTCATAACTCAGCTTCAAATACCTGTCCGCCTGTTCGATTTCCGCTTCAAGAGACTCGATAGGCCCCACGTCCTCCAGGGATTCCCCCCAGGACACCCTTACCCCGGAACGTTCCCCCCGCGGCACGCTCATCCCGAAAAACTTTCTCTGCACCATGGCATTGCGGGGTTCGGAAAGCTGAATCATCAGTTCCCGCAGCAGGAACAGGCTGTGGGAGGACAACATAACCTGCACCCCCGTCTTGGCAAGCCCCGTCAGGGTTTTCACCAGCACGGGCAGGTGGGAGGCGTTCAGATTCATTTCCGGTTCATCCCAAAACAGGACGGAACCTTTTTTCACGGAACCGTTCCGGATCAGGTAGCTCAGCGTTCCCAGCCTTTTGAATCCTTCCGCCACCAGGCTCATTTCTATCGGCTGCTGTCCGGGACGCTGCAAAAAGAACCGCCCGTCACGCTTCACCACCTTCCCCCCGATGATTTTTTCCAGCCTGGCAACCACGCGCCCGGCATCCGTACTGATGGGCTCCGCTTCCGCCTCCATGTCCAGATAACGGCAGAGGTCCCAGCTGCCGCCGTCCAGAAATTCGGGGAATCTGCTTCCCACCTGCACAAAACTCGGATAAATGGTCAGAACCTCCCGCGCCGCCAGGAACACCACCGGCACGTTCAGAAAACGCCGGGGCATTTCCCGGATGCTCAGCCCCTCCTCTTCATGCCCCGCCTGGAAATCAAACACCAGGTTCCCCATGCCCTCCGGCACGCCGTCCCCCTCCATGGAGGCCTCCACGCGCGCATGGGCGTTTCCCCGGTTCCGGGCCGTCAGCCCGGCCAGCCCGCGGGACGCAAACACCCGCATCAGGTCTTTTCTGAGCCGCTGTTCCTCCGCCCATTTCTCCGGCAGGGATTTTCTCCCCCCGTCAGCGCTCCACTTGGCCACGGTATAGCATAATTTCAGCAAATGGCTTTTGCCGGAATCATTGCCTCCCACCACCACATTGATTCCCGGAACAAACTCAAAATGCTCTCTCCCGGGAAACACCGTCACGCCGCTCACCAGTAGGTCATGTATCATACCGTTCCCAATGTAGCACAGAAGCGCAGGCCGTAAATGACAAAAGCCGCCAGCTTCCGGCCACCGGGGAGCCTGCCGGAAAACACCGGAAACAACGGGGAAAACGCCTGCGGCCGCAGCGCCGCCCCATCCCCCGCAGGTTCCGGGCATACCCGGAAGGCGGCGCATTTTAGGCTTCCCATTGCCGGGAGCCTTATTAAAGTAATCCATATGAGCGCACAATGGACCACCGCCAGGGAATACACGGACATCAAGTATGAAACAACGGACGACGGCAGCATCGCAAAAATCACGATCAACCGCCCCCACGTCCGCAATGCGTTCCGTCCCCTGACCGTGCATGAAATGCTCAACGCCCTGAACGCCGCCCATGAAGACCCCAAGGTGGGCGTGGTCATCCTGACCGGGGAAGGCCCGGACGCATTCTGCTCCGGAGGCGACCAGAAAGTGCGCGGAAATGCCGGCTACATTGGTGAAGACGGCGTGCCGCGCCTGAACATTCTGGACGTGCAGCGCACCATCCGCACCATGCCCAAGCCCGTCGTCGCCATGGTGGCCGGATACGCCATCGGCGGAGGTCACGTCCTCCACGTCGTCTGCGACCTCACCATTGCCGCGGACAACGCCAAATTCGGACAGACAGGGCCCAAAGTGGGCTCCTTTGACGGGGGCCTCGGCTCCTCCTACCTGGCGCGCATCGTGGGCCAGAAAAAAGCGCGGGAAATCTGGTACCTGTGCAGGCAGTACGACGCCCGGCAGGCGCTGGACATGGGCCTGGTCAACACCGTGGTTCCCCTGGAGGACCTGGAGGAGGAAACGCTCTCCTGGTGCCGCCAGATGCTCCGCCACAGCCCTCTGGCCCTGCGCTGCCTGAAAGCCTCCCTGAACGCCGACTGCGACGGGCAGATGGGCCTGCTGGACCTGGCCGGCAACGCCACCCTGCTCTATTATATGAGCGAGGAAGCGAAGGAAGGCAAAAGCGCCTTCGTTGAAAAACGCGCTCCGGATTTTTCCAAATTCCCCAGACTTCCGTAACCTCCCCCACCTCCGCACCATGACACCCAGCTCCGACAACGAAGGCGCCCCCAGGAACGGCACCGCCGGCAGGGAATCCCTGCGCAATCTGCCGGAACATGAAAACATCGTGGAACATTTTTACGATCCGGAAGATCAGGGCTCCCGGGAAAAACCCATTCGTGAAAAAACGCCTTTCTCCCTGATAGGCAATCTCATCTTCCTGCTAACCATAGCCATTTTGGCCGCTATTGCCTGGCTGGTTTACTCCTCCTGGTGCCCGCAGCAAACGGACGACCTGCCCGGCTTCCGCCAAAGGGAAAACGCCCCGGATATCCCCAGAATCCTGAAACAGGCCATCAACAGGGACGCCTCCGTCTCGTTCTCGGAAGAAGACATCAACCGCTACCTGGCTTCCTCCATCCATCCCCAGCAGCACGGCGCTCTGGCAATCTTCGCCACCAACCCGGCGGCTGGCATCCGTCTGCACGGCGGCAAGGAACGGCCGGACGGAACCATCGGGGAAGGATACATGGAAATCATCATCGAACGCTATACGGGCATCGATTCCCGCCAGACGATTTCCCTGTTCCTGACGCCCTTCCAATCCCTGGACCCGCACAATTACATGGCGGTGCAGACCCGTTTCGAATTCTACAATGACGAAACGCTGCCGGGAGGAATCCACGTGGGGGGCACCATAGGCAGCCTTTCCGTTCCTCAGGGTTACATGATTTTTCTCCTGCCCGCGTTTGAAAACCTGCTTCAGGCCTACCTGCCGCTTATCCACATGATTGAAGAAAGCGGCATGGGCATCCATATCAGTGAAGGCAGGCTGAACCTGACGCCTCCGCAAAAGCGCACGCTGTAGCGGAAGGCCGCAGGGCCTTCCGCAATCACCGGATGCCCTGTCGGGCAATGAGCCCTTTCCAACCCCGGCATTCAATTTTTCTCCAAATCCCTGACCATCAAAGTCATATACTCCTCAGGCCAGGAATGGGTAATCTGCCCTGCATCATTGAAAACCGCCACCAGGCGGATGGAATCCCTCCCATCTGAAAGCACCAGCACGGTTTCATCCTTTTCAAAATCGTAACGGGGCTTGCCCAATTTGAATGCCGCACTCCTGCGGTCCGTCCTCAGCCACGCGCGCGCCTGCTCCATCGTCAGCCCGCGCAGAGCCCGGGCATCCCTGAAAACGCGCCGCGCCGCATTCATCGCCGATGGGCTGGAAACCACCATGCCGTCCCGGAACGGACGGGTCCCCCACATGCGGTCAATATCCCGGTCCAGCGCGCCGCCCATCCCCCCGGAAAGGAAAAACACGGCTGCGGGCCAAGCCAGGAAAATACCCGCCGCCCATATTGCCAGCCGTTTGCGGCTTCTGGAAAGAGCCGCTATTCCCTGGGCTATTTTTCCCCATTTTTCCACCAGTTCCCGGTCTGCATGCCCGAACAGGAAATTCACCTGTCTGCGTTCTATGCCGCCCCGCAGTTCAGCCACCGTCTTTCCCTTTTCGGGTGCCAGATCCTCCAGCGTAGGGCTTCCTTCCACGAAGTGGCGGAAAATCCTGGGCCACAGCACGGGAATAACCGCAAACCGGATTGTAAGCAAAACCAGGCTGCCCACCAGGCAGCCGCTTATCAACAGAATGTCAAACGAACGGCTGAAAAAATAGTCCGGATTCCACATCCAGATAAAAGGAGCCGCCAGATACATCCCCAGGGAAAACAGGCACCATGACCAGACTATGGCGGAAAAACGGCTGGCCGCAACAACCACCCCCAGCAGGAACAAAAAGGCCCCCAGGGCAATTCCCCACGGAAACGCCCCGTAAATGGCGGCCGGAAAAGCCAGAATCATCAATGCCATACCCGCGGACTGCCGAACTTTTTGCATATCCGGAACATAGCACAAGCCCTTGAAAGCATCAAGAAAGGAAGCCCCCGCAGTCACACAGGGCCTGTTCATCCTCCCCCGCCTTATTTCAGCCAGCCATATTCCATGATGAGGGCCGCTTCCACCTCCGCATTCTTGGAAGCCTCATTATCCAGGTCAGCATACATTTTCCTGATATCCTTCCTCTGTTCCAGATATTCATCTCCGGAAACGGATAATCTGGACTCCTTGAACGCAATTTCCTTCATCAGCACCCCCTGCCAGAGCTCAAACCTCCTGCGGCTCTCCAGCAACGCGGCTATCTTGATGCGCCGCCGCTGCAGTTCCATCACCACTTCGCGCTGCAGCAGTTCGTGGCTTTCTTTGGCCGACTTATACTGGAACCAGGATGTCAGGCGCGTATCCAGCTCTTCCCGCAGGCTCATGTTCACCTTCATATCGCCCGCTCCCGCAAAAAAACCGCCGTACGTCCCGCCCGTGCTGGAAAACAGGGTTGGGCTGTAAAAATTAATATCCACGGACGGGAAGAACTTCAATTTGGCATTCAACACCTGGAGGCGGGAAGCTTCCAGCTCCATGGCCACCATCGTCACCACCAGCAGATCCAACTGGCGGGACGCCGCCCTGTACCTGCCCCAGTCCAGCCTGGGCATCGTTTCAGGTTTCACCAGCCACCGGGCGTCCATATTCCCCAGCAGCACGGCAAAACCCTGGGAAATCTCATTCAAATTCCGTTCCCGTTCCAGGTCCAGCTTCTTTTTCTGGACGCCATCATCGTCATAAGGCAGGGAGCTCAGCTGGTTATTGTAGCTGAGCTGCGCATTCCGGTAGGAAAGCACCTGCTGGTACAATCTGGCCACCAGCTCCCTTTTTTTCATCTCCAGCGTCTTTTCCGCCGTATAAACAGCCGCCTTGGCGGAATAATAATCGAACGGGATCTGGGTGAGGGACGGCATGTTGAACAGGATGTTCGTGTTGTATTCCACATCGCTGGCCGTCACCTTGGCCAGGTCGCTCAATTCCTTGGTCAGCATCCAATCCAGATTGACGCCGGGGATTATCTGGGTAAAAACATTGATGACGGAACGTTTCGTCGTCTTGAGGGACTGCTCCGATTTTTTCAAGTCGATGTTCCGCTCCATCATCATCGCCAGGGCCTGGTGCCATGAAATTTCCTTCCGCGGCAGCTGCCGCCAATCGGGAACGGCATCCATCCTGGCCATCAATTCCCCCCGCCTTTTTTCCATGTGCCTGTCCACGGAGCAGGAGGCGCATACCGTCGCACAGAGGCAGAAGCACAACGCAGTCCTCAGCCATGCCCTTTCAAACAGGGAAAACAGGAAAGAACGGACAACAGGAGGAAACGGGAACATACAGGCCCCTTGTTATATAGCTTCTGCCCTTGAAAAGTCAAGCATCAACACGGCAGGCGGAGAAAGAAGGAAAAAAGAAGTCCTGGAGCGCAGGGAATTCGGTTTTTCCTTTCCCCGTGTAAAAAATACCTCCCTCCTGATTCCTATCTTGACAAATCATGTGTGATATCACAGTTTATCGGAAAATTATTATCCTTTTATGATGCGTCCTTTTTTTACCTCTTTGTCCGCGGCCTGCTGCTCCCTCGGCATTCTTACGCTGGCCCAATGCGGCGGAAGCAGTTCCGATGCCGAAGGCCTGGCGCCCTCCACCATCGGCAGCAAAGTGTTAAACATGCAGGTAACAGGCATTACGGATGCCGCCATAACGCTTCCCGCCATTTTTGACATGACCACCGGTGACAACGGGATGTTCATCATCCAGACGCAAGGGGAAGACATGAACATGTGGAACGGGGCAGGCATTTATTCCTACACCAAAACCGGGAGAAACACCGCGGAACTGAGTCTGAGCTACAACAGAAACAACGGTTCATCCTCGGAACCCAACACCCTCATGAGCACCATCCGGATTCCCCAGTTAACCTTTGAGAACGCCACCCACGCTTCTTCCGGGGAAGGCGGCGCCAGCGTTTCCTATATGAGAGCGCAAGATAGAGAAATCGTCCCTATCGACGGCATCACCATCAGCGTCAACATTATATCCCAGTCATAAATAAATTCTTTCCTTTATCCATCAAATCATGAATTCCCGCCTTTACATTCCCGCTTTAATTACTCTCGGGCTTGGGATCCTCTCCGGCTGCGGCGGATCCAGTTCCAGCGAACAGGCCTATCTTCCCACCGGCCTTCAGCGCACGTTGGACATTACTCTTCCGAACGGTCAGCCTTACGTCTTCTCGTTCATCATCGCCTCAGAAAGTACCGCTACTATCTACACCGGAACCAGTCCGACCGCCTCAACGGCATCCATTCATGTCGTCAACTACAAGCCTTCCTCTGATTCTGCGGAACAAATAGGCTTTTACTGGTCGTCCAATGACGGGGAAACAACCAACAATCTGAACGCCCTTGTCGTCCTGTATAATCCCGACAACATTTCCAAAGGCCTCGGTTCAGCCACTTGCAGTGTCAAAGACGCCGAATATCCCTCAACGATAACCCAGCAGGATAACTGCCAAGCTGTCATCAGGGACTTCATAACACCCAATTCCAGTTCCCAATAGGCCCCTTTTTTCGCACCTCCCTTCCCGCTCCCATTGTGGGAAGGGATTTTTTTACCCTGATCTCTCCTGCCGGAATAAAATCCACCTTTTCCCCAAACCGGCAAAGGCGGGCCGGACGGAACGCAAACAAAACCGGGAGCAGCCCCAAAGCTCCATCACTTACTTGAGCACTTTCCCTATGGGGCGGCAGGCGGAAAAGGCGACCGGAATGGAGGAAAGCAGAACACACCCCGCCAGGGAAATTCCCAGCAGCCACAAATCCTGCCGTATATCGGCATAAGTCAGGACGGAGTTTCCCAGCTTAAAGAATTCCCCCAATACGATTTTCTGGGTTTTCATGAACGCCCAGACGGCTCCCGCAAAGGAAACGCCAATCAGAAACGCGTTTTCCACGATAAACGCCATAATCAGCAGTACAGGGCGCACCCCGAAGCTCTTCATCAGCGTATAGACATATTCATTCTGACGGAATTCCATGGATGCCAGGGCTGTAAGCAGAATGCCGACGATCACCGCAATGCCGAGGGAAAAACCCGTCCTGCACTCCGTCTGGTTGCCCATCAGCACTTCCAGCCTGTCAAGCAGCCCTACGTGAGTCTGAACCATGGTCATGCTGCCGTCATAACGCACCATGTTGTTCAGCACTTCTTCTATGCTCCGAATGCGGGCCGCCGTCATTTCATGCACCCGGATGATGTAGCGGCAATTTTCCACGGGAACCTCCTGTCCGGAACTGAAGGTTCCTTCCGGGGCCAAAATGACTCCGGAAGGATACAGCCTGCCCAGCAAATGCCCCTCCGGCAGAGGGGAGGCATTCAGGGAAAAATCAAAATCCGCTATGGTAACCGTACAAGGCCCCGCCTGCAACGGGCTCCGGGAGGGGTTGTACAGGAGGACGGTAGCCACATCCTCCAACCCAAGCGCGGAAAGAAAGGAACAGGACTCCATGTTGTATTCCAGGATGGGGAATACTGTCTTGCCCACGCGCGCCACGCCCGCACGGGCATCATTCAGCACCAGGACGTCGCAGCCATACAGGGAAGGCAGTTCATGCTGCAGCAGATTTTTCTTGGAAGGGTCCTCGTCGCGCACTGTATCAAAAACAATAATCAGGTCCGCCCCGTTCTTCCTGATTTCATCATGCAGCATTTTGGCGGAGAGGACATAATTGGCAAGAAAAGAGAGCGCGCACAGGGAAAGGAAGAAGGCCACCAGAATCCGTGAAAGGGGGCTGGCCGGGCGTTCCTTCCAACGGTGGAGAGTATCTTTAAAGAGATACAGACAGGTTAAAATCAATGATTTCATGGGTCAGGTCAAACAGCCGGGAATCATGCGTGCTCAAAATGCAAATTTTGTCAGCAGGGTACTCCTTGATCAAATTTTTAATGATTTCCGTATTGCCGTCATCCAGGCCGGAAGTAGGTTCGTCCAGCAGCAGCACATCGGAATCCTTCATCATCGTGCGGGCAAGAGCCGCCCGCTGGGCCTGGCCGCCGGACAAGCTCCCCGCCTTTTTATGCCTCAGAGATTCCAGGCCCAGGCGGGTAATCAAATCATCCGCCCTCCGCGTCCACTGCTTTTTAGGCAGCATGGCCATTTCCGCGCACAATTGAAGGTTTCTCTCCACCGTAGCGAGGGGAAGGAGATTGAGCCCCTGGAACATGTAACTCACCTCCTTGCGCCGGTAGAGGGAATCCGCCTGAACCTTCCGGCGGGGGGTAATCACGCGCCCGCTCTGCGGCTTCAGATACCCCGCCAGAATTTTTAACAGAGTCGTTTTCCCGCATCCGGAATACCCTTTCAAAATGGTGATTCCGGAGGTGAACACTCTGTTATAATCTTCAAAAATCCACTGCTTGCCTGAATAACTGAAACAGACTGATTCGCACAGCAATTTCATTTTTTTCGAACGATCAATTCCGTTTCCCCATTCACCACCAGCTCCAGGTCCGGATGCACTTTTTCAAGAAGTTCCTGCCAGGACGAACATTTTTTCCCTTCCGGCAGGGAAGCCAGCCTCACCTTGTTGAGATGAAACACTTCTCCCTGCGGCATGTAATAAAGACGGGCCGTGCAGTTGGAACCCAGCATCGAATGGGCGCGCGCATGCTCCTGACGGGGCAGACGGAAAAAATACGCCAGCAATTCCCCGCCGCCGGAAACATTCTTCTCCACCCGCTTGAAGGCAAACTCCCCCTTCAGGGCGGAACCGTCGCCCAGAGGGACGGACAGGGAAAGGGATTCCGGCGGCAGATTCGTCAAATCAGGGTCCGAAATGGAAATGGTCAGATAATAAGAGGAGTCATCGCACACGGTCGCAATCGGGGACGCGGCATCCATGTACAGGGCTACGCTGTTATCCGGAGGAATGGAAAACTGGTACTGCAGCTTTCCGTCAAAAGGCATTCTGAGGATATATTTTTCCTCCTTCTTGCGAAAATCCAGACGCGGCTTGTCCTCCACCAGGGACAACTCCTTTTTGGAAAGCTCAATCTTGTCTTTCAATGCCCGGATGGCCCTTTCCCCGCCTTCCGCCTGCTTGCTGGCATATTGCCGTTCCACCCTCGTCAGGGAAGAGTAAAACTCTATCTCTTCAAGCTGTTTTTCCAGCTTTGACAACTCTTCCTCCTTAGCGATACGGTCCTTCAGAATTTTTACTTCCAGCTCCTTGCGCTCCAGTTCAATTTCATCTTCATTGACTGTTGCAATAATAGTATCCTTCTGAACGCGCCCGTCCGCAGGAATCCAGTTGCTGACAATTCCATCCGCCGGCATGACAAAGGAGCGCAGCCTTTCCGGGACGATCTTGGCGCGGAAAGTCTTGATAAAGCAGGCATCTTCCGATGCCGCCATACCAGTCCCCCCGCCGGCCGATTCCGCATTCCAGACACAAAGAGCCAGCCCCGAGCACAGCCAGATGCCCCAAAGACATTTCTTTGCCCTTCCGACCATAATTTCAAACAGTCCTGCCCCCGTTTCACGGCAGCGAAGCCCCGTCATAAATGATCAGAACTTCAGGATACCGTGTAACTCACCGTTCCTTCCGTAGCGGTCCAGTCCTGCGCTTCTTCAACGCCTTCATCATTTAAAACGGGAACCTGGTAAGTGATGGAACCGGTAAACGTTCCGCCGCAGCTCTCACGTTCATTGGAGGAGTTGAAGGAAATATTAGCATCTATAAAGGCCTTGTCCCTGTTTGTCACGACAATCGGGCCCGGAGCCGTCCACTGCCCGGAAGTAATCGTGAAATTCCCCCTCAGAATAGCGGATGATCCCGTCCTGCGGTACACTACGGAAGCAATATTCATAGGAGCGCTTTCACTGCTGCTTGCCGCGTTAATGCTTACCAGGGGCAAATCCGAACCGTTGCCCGTCAATTTGACGACAATGTTCCACGGCCCAACCCCGCCTTCCGTGGAAAGAGAAGCTGTCAAGTCCAGCATGGCGCCGGAAGGAAGGCTTTCCCCGTCACCGCTGCTGCCGCTACCTCCGCAGGAAAAAAGTCCAAGGGTCAAAGCTGCCGCGGAAAGGGAAGATAATACGCACCTGTTCGTCAATCGGGAAAACATAAACATAAAGAAAAAGATTTTCTTCAAGGATAGTGATTCCGTCCGGCGCGTCAACACATAAATAAAAGAATATTTGGAGGGGCCTTCCGTTTTTTCGCGGGATGCACCGGGGCTTACGGTCCTCTGCCATTCCCCGGACGCGCGCCGGATTTTCCGCTTTGCGGCGGAAAATCCAGACGCCAATCCCCGCAGGCAGCAAACGTCATCCGGCCCTTTCCAGCCTGCGCTTGAGGACGCGGCCCGTGACCAGCAGGGGGGCAGCCCCCATCAGGAACAGGAACAGGGAATCCTTCCATGGGGTGGGGACCGTTCCGTCATCCGCGCTGTATCCGGAATCCACCGGGGACAGGCCGGAGCCTCCCCAGGGCAGAGGCTGGCGGCGGGCCAGGAAAATTTCCGGCCTGTCCAGGGCATCCCGGCTGACGCGCTGGATTTCGGCAGATTCATCCAGCATTACAACACGGTCATTGACATAGAAGGATTTGACGGACGGACGGCCCTTGCCCAGGAGTTCCAATTCCGCAATGGTCTGCTTGTAGCTTTTTTCCGAACCGCCAAGGGCGGCCCTCCGCACCTGCCGGACGGCGGCTTTAGCCTGTTCCGGCCCCTCCGCTCCAATAGCGGCAATGTGGAGCAGCGCCATCTTGAGCAGCTTGAATTCTTCAAATTCCCTGTCGTCCAGATGAGGACGTTCCTTCAGGTCGTCCACTTTCTCCTGGATGGTTTCACGCTCCCTCTCCCATACATTTTTGGACGCCTGATCCACCACCATCGTTTCAAAGGAGTAGCGCAAAGGGCAGAATTCCGCCACCAGCGGCACACGCCCCGGCTTGAGGCGCCCGTGTTCATCCGTACGGTGGGCGGACCATGGGATGAACTGGTTCATTTCATCAAAGCGGACAATGGCTCCAGCCATCAATATCTGGGGAATCAGAAGCAGAGGCACCATGTTAAGCGCCGCCCTCTCCGTTCTGGCGAAGACGGAAACCAGCAGGGACAGGCTCACGCCGACAAAAGCCGTCAAGGTCATCGTCCCCAGGTAAATCAGGAACATTCCATGGATTTCCAGAATGGAGTTCCCCACCCACAGGAACAGGGCGGACTGCACGGCGGAGAGCCCCGTCAGCACCAGCGCCTTCGCCAGAACATAACCGGTCACGAATACCTTGGCATTGCTCTCCCTCTTGAGCAGGGCACGGTCCTTGAGCACTTCGCTGGCCGCCCCGGTCAGGCCGAAGAACATGGCCACAATGGTCGCCAGGAACAGGTAGGAAGGGATGTGGAGGGCCGTGGCAAACGTGTATTCCGGGCTGGAAGAGGCGCGCAGGGTCACGGAAATCAGCAGGGCCAGCACCGGCCCTTCCAGCAGCATGGTGTACAGCCCCATACGGCTCCGCACGCGCCCCAGGAAGGTGCGCACGGCCCAGATGCGGAAAAGCCGCCAGAGCTGTATGACGCTGCGCCTGGGGGCGGGGGGAAATTCCAGCGAGCCTTCATACAGCGTTCTGGGGGCGCCCCCTTCATGATGATGCCCCATCACGTTGCGGAACCGGTAGCCTTCAAAGCGCTCCTGCCACAAGCGGGGGTGCTGCCGCCTGCGGCGGTCGTGCCAGGAGAGGGGGGCTTCCAGCACCTCAAATACGTAGTCCGCGCCTCCGGCCGTCCGCGCCTCCTCGGAGACGTCAATGGCCATGTCCGCAGCCGCCTTCCGGAAATACCGCATCATGCCCGGCACGTCCCCCCAGTAAGCCATCTGACCGCCGTGGTCCAGCACCAGCACTTTGTGGAACTGGTTCAGAATAGCCGTGCTGGGCCGGTGCATGGTGGCGATTACCATTTTGTCGCGGCTCATGTTCTGCATGGTCTGCATGACCAGCTTGGCATCTGACGTGGACAGGCCGCTGATAGGTTCGTCCAGCAGGAAAACATCCGCAATGCCTGCCAGGTCAAGCCCCAGGTTCAGGCGCGTTCGCTCCCCGTCGGAAATGGTGCGGGCGTTCATCTCACCCACGCGGCGGGAGGCAATGTGCGTCAGGCCCAGGAATTTCAAAATAGCGTTCACGCGCCTGACGCGTTCCGACCGGTTCAGCCGCGGACGGCGTATCATGGTGGCCTGAGAGATGTGCTCGGAAACGCTCATGGCCGCATCCAGAATATCTTCCCGGGGAATGAAGGCGATGTAGGGCCGGATAAGATCCGGGGCGCTGTACAGAAGCTGGTTGTTGTAACGGATGCAGCCCCGGGTGGGCGGCAGCTGGCCGGCCAGCATGGAGAGCAGCGTGCTTTTCCCGGATCCGCTGGGCCCCAGGATGCACACCATTTCCCCGCGTTTCACGGCCAGGTCAATATTGTCCAGCACGCGTCCGGAGCGCAGGAATTCCTTGGTCACCCCTTCCACGCTGAGGGTTCTGATCGCATGGTATTCTTCATCCAGCACCCCGGCGGAAAAACGGCAGCGCAGCGCGTGGTAGGCATTCAGGTGCACCACGTCCCCATCCCTCAGGGAAACCCTTCCCCGAACAGGCCGGCCATTGAGCAGCAGAGGCATGGAGGCCTCCACCACTTCCAGCCAGCCGGAATTGGTGGCGCTGGAAAAAGAAACCTCCAGCACCGCTCCGGGGGCCAGCCCGGGAGTCAGCAGCATGTCTCCCTTGCGCGCCTTTTCCGGCAGGTTGGTCACCCGCAGCTTGCGGTTTCCGGGATCCAGGCGGAAACGGCGCCCGATGTCCGACATGGAATTCTGCACCTCCCCCATGGAGAAAGGCCCTTCCCCGTCCAGCGTGAAGGATGAGTAATAGGCCATGCGCACGCTTTCACCGGGGTACAGCCGTTTCCCGTCAACCGCGAATTCCACTTCCGGCCTCAGCACCTCCACCTCGCACGCCAGCCCCATGTTCACGCGCACCTCGCTGGCGCGGGAACGCACCCGGCTGATTTGCAGGGAGCCTCCGTCCAGGGAAATATAGCATACATCCTGCTTGCCTGAACGCTTGCAATCCAGAAAAAACGCAAAGTCTTCAAAACTCAGCGGACCGGACGGCAGAAGCACCACCTGCCCGTTGGTCAGCGGCATCACCCCGCCGGGCTGCAAATGGCGCCCGCGCACCACAATGGGACGGGTGCCGTCATTCACCACCAGCACCAAGCGGGAACACCGGATCAGGCGGAAGGAAATGCCCTTGTCCTGCTCCGGGAGGGATACCTCCGCACCGATGCCGGAGGAAAAACCGACGCTGTACGCCGGTTCCTGGGCCTCCACGTCCGGTGTCATCAGCAGCTGCCTCAGGTGGTTTGCCGTGCCCGGCAGTTCCAGACCGTACGTCACCTGGTCAAACAGATCCCCTGTCATGCGGGCATCTCCCGTATTGATCAGCAGGGAGAGCACTTCCAGAGCTATCGCCATGCGTTCCGTCTCATCCCTGCCGGAAGCTGCGGAGGCCAGGACATCCGCAACCGTCAGGCTGGCCCTCATGGACCGCTCAAAACGGTTAGAAAGCCAGCGGTGCTCCACTTCCGGGAAAGTATAGCGCAGAATATCCAGAGCGGCGTCCGCATCACGGGCGCTCAAATGGCGGCGTCCGCTTAAAATAGTGGCGAACAAGTCCACCAGCGTTCCGGCATGCACCTTCATGGAGCCGTCGTCACGGCGCAGCCACGGCACGTAGGCGCCCAGCGTCCTGACCAGATTCAGCCTCCAGTGAATCAGCTTGGAAGGAATGTCAAAAAACCATTGGATCATGCCTGGAAACGCGTTGCCGGAACCAGTAGTACAGGGATTCCCGCCCCATCTCAAGCGCAACCGGAATTTCACGGAGAAATGACAATATTTTCTACAGCTTTATCTTGCAATAGGTCCGGAGGAAGTATAGTTCTGTCCAATGTTCATGCTTTCCGCGTGAAAGCTAGCCAAATACATCAACATTATCACAACATGGATATTTTAGTTTCTACTCTTTGTGACTTCGCCGCCGACTATCAGGGCAAGCTCTGCATCCAGGGCGGTTTTGACTCCCTGGTTGCCCGCCAGTTCCCAGTCGTGCATCCCGTCTGCGCCGTTGCCCTGCGCATCTGCCTCACTCCTGAAGACGAAGGCACGCACGAACTGGGCCTGAGCATCGTTGATGCCGACGGCACGCCGCTGGACAAGGAACGCATGCCCATCAAGATCAATTTCCCGGTTCCCGCTTTCCCGGAAGGAGCCTCTTTCTTCACCCGCAATCTGATCATGAACTTCCAGGGCCTGCGTTTTGAAAAACCGGGCAACTACTCCATCGACCTGACGGTTGACGGCGAACTCGCCTCCCGCGTGCCCTTCCGCGTAGTGCAGGTGCAGGAAGAAGCTGCCCAGGCCTAAGAAACATCCCTCTTCCATCAAACCGCCTCCCGTTCATCCGGCAGGCGGTTTTTTATTGGAGCGGCCGTCCTCCCGGAAGTGCGGAACAGGCCGGCCCCGGTTCCATGCACCTGAAGACCTCTGCGCCTGGCCCCGGCCTAAAAAAGGGAGGCCGGCTTTTTGCGTCCTCCTTCCCCCTTTTTCATTGCGGTTCCGCACCGGATTGACCATGATACGGGCTGCTCCAACCCGCCATGCACACCGCACGCCTCCAATACGACAGGATTATCATTACGGGCGCATCATCCGGCTTCGGGGAAGCGTTTGCCGGAACGCTGGCCCCCCATACGGAGGAACTGGTGCTCATCGCCCGGAATGAAGCAGCCCTGCGCCAGCTTGCCGCCGCCCTGGAAAAACGCCATCCCGGCCTTCACGCCTCCGTCCTTCCCTGCGACCTGGCGGACGAAACCTCCCTGAATACGCTCATTTCACGCCTGGACAGCCTTCCTCCGGGAAGAACCCTTCTGATTAACAACGCCGGAGCCGGTGATTACGGAGATTTTGCGGACGGCCGCTGGGAAAAAATACGTTCCTTGCTGCGCCTGAACGTGGAAAGCCTCACCCGCCTGTGCCATGCGCTGATCCCCGTCATGAAGAGGAACGGAGGGGATATCATCAACCTCAGTTCCCTGGGAGCCCTCCTGCCCATTCCGGATTTTGCCGTTTATGCGGCCACCAAGGCTTATGTTTCCAGCCTGTCGGAAGCGCTGCGGCTGGAACTGCGCGAACACGGCATCCGCGTGATGGCCGTCTGCCCCGGCCCGGTTTCCACAGGCTTCGGGAAAGCGGCGCGCCGCCCCGGCTTCACCGGAAACATGATGCCGGGGCGCAATGCTTTTGACACGTCCGTTGAAACCGTCGTGAAAGACAGCCTCCGCGCCCTGGCCCGCGGACGAGCCCGGGTCTTTCCCGGCATGAAAATACGGCTGGCCGCCATGCTGCTGGCTGCCGCCCCGCTGGGGCTGATACGCCTTTTCATGGGCAGACGTCCCCGGAAAGTCCTGCCGGCATCCAATGATTCTCCTTCTTCAGCATCATGAAAGCGCACCGCCGCGGAATACCCCGCCTCACCTGGTTCAAGCTCGCAGTCTGCCTCTGCCTGGCAGCCATGGCTGCCTCCCTGTTCACGCCGTACCCCGCCCAGATCATACGCGCCCTGAAAGGGGAGCCGGAACAGGCGCCGCCGGATTCCGGAACCTGTCCGCCCCAGGAATCCCCCCCCGCGGAACAGCCCGGGCAGGAAGAACAGCCAATAACCGCTGCGCCATCCGCCTCCGGAAAGGAACCCGGGGATGAACGGCTGTACACTCCATGGACGCCGGAGCGCACAATCGCCCTTCCCCCGGTGCAGTACCCCCCATTTCCCCCCGTGCTTCCCACAAGGCCCGCGGAAGGGGCCATGACCCATATTTATGAACTGGCCCGCGGCCTGAACCTGAAAACGCAGGTTAATTTCCAACCCGGCACCCTGGCCTCTAGGGACAGGGAAACCAAAAGCAATTACCAGATGACCCTTTCCCTGAACGTCAAACAGCCCAAAGCATTGACGAAAAAGGAAGACATTCTGAAGCTCAATCCGAAACTGGAACCCATGCTTCCCGGCCTGTCCACCCTGTTCAGGCATACGCGCGTCTCCCCTTATTACGGGCAGGTTTACGTCCGCAAACAGACGGAAATTCGTAAAAACCTGGCCTCCCTGCTCAAACTTCTGGACCGCCATAATTATTACGATACGGAGACCATTCTGGAAACCGCCTATCCGGACACGGGAAGGAAGCTTCTCTGGCTGCAAAGTGAAATGGATGTTGTTTCCGACGGCTCGGACGGGGACCGGCTGGCCGCCATGCCGGATAAAATCCTGAAAAGCTCCTTCTATCAGCCCAGCACTTCCTACCGCTGGAAAAAGCGCACAGACAAGCCCAATCCCCTGCTCAACCCCTGGCAGCAGAGGCTGGCCTCCTACAAGAAGACGCTGGAAAAAGCCCCCGCCGCGGAAAAAACGGCTCTGCGCCGCAAAATAGACCATGCGGAACGGGTCATTGAGGAACTGAAGCGGTACAGCTTCCTGATCTCGGAATACGATCCGTTCATCGTGGTACCGCTGGGAGTCGTCAACCAGTCCTCTCCCTTCTCCCCGCAGTTCGGGGACTATGCCGTCGTCATCGTGGGAGACAAGTTGTACCCGGCCCTGGTGGGAGACGCCGGGCCGCGCTACAAAACTGGGGAGGGGTCCCTGCGCCTGAGCCGTGAAATCAACCCCAAGGCGGGCCCTTACAGCCGCCCCGTCTCCGACCTGAAGGTAAGTTACCTGATTTTCCCCGGTTCCGCAGAGCCTGAGGCCGGCCCACCCGACTATGAAAAACTTACGGACAGATGCCGGGAACTTCTCAACGAAATAGGCGGCATGGGGAAAGGATTCAAACTCCACCAATGGGAAGACCTGCTGGCGCCCAAGCCGCCGCCCGCCCCAAAACCGGAAAGCGGCGGCACAGCGGAAACATCCGCGGATAAGCGGAAAAAGGAGGAAGCCCCCGGGAACAAGCCCGCGCCGGCCTCGGCTTCCCCGCAAACTGCACCGGCTTCATCAGCCGCAAAAAGCGCCGCATAAGCTACAGAGCCTCCTTCCAGGAAAAAAGAAAGGCTTTCCACATCCGGAAATAAACGTCTCCGCGCGCAATCTTCACCTTCCCGGAAGACGGATGCCGCCGATCCGCCCGCTGGAGCAATTCCAGCGTGTCCAGCCCCAGCCAAGCGGGCAGGACAGTGGAAAAACGCAGCCGCCCGTTCCGCAGAGATTCCGCGTAAAACACCCCTTCCTTCAGCCAGCGTTCCGCACGGTCCAGCCATGGACGGTCATCGGGGGCAGGCAAGTAGCTTCTTCCGCGGGCGAGGTCTTCCTCCCGGTCACGCAGAATATTCACCAACTGCAGCCCCATGCCGTAGTGCCTGCCCCAGCGCAAAAGCTGCTCCTCCGGCTGCGTGCTAAAGCCCGGCCCCTGAGCCAGCAAACCCAGCCTGGTCCAGAATTCCCCTACGCAGCCGGCCACCATGTAAGTATAATGTTCCAGCTGTTCCGGACATGAGACGGCAGCATGGCTTTCAAAATACATCAAATCCCACGCCTGTCCCTCCACGATGGAGGCCAGCACCTGCCGCACCAGCGTCCGTTCATGCGGGGAAAGGTTTTCCAGCAGCGCCAGGCATTCGGGGAAACGGGCCAGCAATTCCGCCTCTCCCCGGTGCGTCTGGATTGTGGAAAGAACGCCCAGACGGCCAAAACAGGTGGCGGCGACCTCCCGGGAGGCGGCGCCGGCCACCGTCTCTCCCATCATCCTCAAAAGCGCCAGGCGCTCCCGGCAATCCATATCCACGGCATCCGCCACCGTATCCGTGGCACGCGCCAGCAGATAGCCCACGGCCACGCCGGAGCGCATTTCCCGGGGCAGGAAGCGCATGCTCAGATAAAAGGACCGGGAGACGGCCGATAGAAGATGGTCAAGGCCTTTCATGATTTCTGCAGGCCCAGCCTGTGCATCTTATAATGGAGTACCCGCGGGGAAATGCCCAGTTCCCGGGCCGCGGCGGACATATTGCCCGGAGAACGTTTCAATGCGGCTACAATCAATTCCCGTTCAAAGGAATCTACCATGGTCGGCAAATCGGCAGGAGCCTCCCCGTCACGGGAATAAGGGACGTCATGGCTGGGCATCTGGAGGGAGGCGGGAAGGTTGTAACCGTAAATGCAGTCGTCCTGCGCCGTAATGACGGCACGTTCCATGCAGTTTTCCAGCTCCCGGACGTTGCCGGGCCAGTGGTAAGCCATGAGCATGTTGATGGCGGGAGTGGACAGCCGTTTGATATCCTTTCCGTATTTCAGGTTGAACTTGGAAAGAAAATGTTCCGCCAGCAGCATGACGTCCCCCTTGCGTTTGGAGAGGTCCGGCATAACGATGGGGAAAATGTTCAGCCGGTAGTACAAGTCTTCCCGGAACTTGTTCGCCGCCATCAATTCCTCCAGATTGCGGCTGGTGGCGGCGATGAAGCGCACGTCTGCATGAAGCTCCCTGTTGCTTCCCACGCGGGAAAAGGTTTTTTCCTGAAGAAAGCGCAGCAGCTTCACCTGCATCTGAAGGCTTAAATCCCCGATTTCATCCAGAAACAGGGTGCCGCCGTCCGCCGCCTCCGCCCGACCGATGCGGCGGCTGGTGGCCCCGGTAAAAGAACCCTTTTCATGACCGAACAGCTCGCTTTCCAGCAGGTTCTCCGGCATGGCCGCACAATTCAGCGTGACCAGCGGCTTATCCTTTCTGCCGCTCAGATTCACCACGGCGCGCGCCACCAGTTCCTTCCCCGTTCCGGAACTTCCCCGTATCAGCACCGTGGCATCGCTGGGCGCCACCTGGCGGATCTGTTCATACACCTGGAGCATAGTGCTGCAATTGCCAATCAATTCGCCCGGATTAGTCGTCAAAAGCTCCCTCAGTTTTTCATTTTCCGCGACCAGGGCGGCACGTTCCTCATGCGCCTGGAGGCTGGCAGCCAGAGCATCCCCAACAATATTGCCTACAATCTCCAACAGTTTCTGATCCCGTTCCAGGTCGGTGTCCCGGTCCACGGCACGGTCAATGCTCAACGTGCCGATGACCTGCTGCAAATGAATGATGGGAACGCAGATGAAGGCTACTTTTTCACCGCTTTTGCGCGTGCGGGTACGGTTCAGGAACCTGGAATCCCGGGAAATATCCTCAATCACATGGGGCCTGCCCGTTTCTGCCACATGCCCCGTAATGCCTTCCCCCACATGGTAATGGCCGCGTTTCATTTCCTGCTCGTCCAGGCCGTGGGAGGCTTCAATCATCAAATCGTTCCCGCGGCGGATGGTGAACGTGCCGCGCAGCATTTTCATGCGGCGGTAAAGCACATCCAGAATATGCCGGAGCAAAGCCGTGCCGTTGCGTTCATTGACAATGGCGGAGCTGATTTCTTTCAGCACGACCATCTCCAAATCCGGTGACCTGTTTATTTCATTCATGCAATCCGGGGCTGGGCGAATATTAACCGCACGCCCCCGCCATACCAACTACTTTTTCTTCCACCGCCATGCAGCCGGGCAAAAAAACGGTACGGGGAATATGGATAACATCCCAGCAATTAATTTTGATGATATTACGAACGGGGAACAAAAGATTTTTACAAAAATGTAATATACATCCCTTGTTTCGTTCCGTTTTACATGCCCACGTCTCCGCCGGACTCCCGTTTCATCATCTCCGTGATAACCTGGAACAACGCGTTGCGGTACAGCACGCCGTCCAGCCGACCGGTATTCTTCCAGACCACGGGAAAGGCTGGCAGATGGGTTTGTTCAAACAGCTTCAAGGCATCCGTCAGATGGGTGCCGGCGTCCAGCACGGGAGCGCCCGTACGGACCAGGGACCCGGCATCGGCCGGGGCCGCCCCCTTCCGCTCCTCCATCTGCCGGCGAACCGCCAGAAAGTCCTCCGGATAGATGGCCCCTTCATAAGTTCCATCCTTATTCACCACAAAAACCAGATCTCCGGGATTCCGCAGCATCAGGGAAGAGACATCATCCAGGGAAGCATCCGGGGCCACCTGGGGCACCACGTGCCGCGCCAGGTCATGCACATGGACTTGCGCCATGGGCAGACTGACGACGGACGCCGGACTGCCGGCCAGGCTGGCGGCATACATGGAACGCGCGCGAATCAGTTTTCCCGTGCCATAAGCGCTTACGACACCGATCAGCAAGGGATAAATCATCTGTCCGCTCATGGAAAACTCCACCACCATCACCAGAGCCGTCAGGGGGGCCTGGGCAGCTACGGCGAAAAAGGACGCCATACCCACCATCGCATACGCCACCGTATGGTTGCCCTCCATTCCCAGAGACGTCAGAACCGTACTGAAGATAAAACCCACCATGCTCCCCACGTACAGGGTGGGCGTCATGGCTCCCCCCACCGTGCCGCAGCCGAACACCACCGCCACGGCAGACACCTTCACCAGAAGCAGGACGAGCGCCTCCCGCGTGCCGTAATCCTCATGGACCAGCCCGGTAATGAGAGCCTGACCGTTGCCCACCACTTCCGGATAAAAAACGGCCAGAATCCCCACGACCAGCCCGGCGGCCGCCAATCGCAGCGGCAGAAGGGACTGGCGGCCATTCAAATATCTGGCGGCCGCATCCAGCAAACTGACCCATCCCCTGGCCGCCACGGCCGCCGCCGCCCCCAAGGCGATGC
Source organism: Akkermansia sp. UNK.MGS-1 (assembly GCF_000980515.1). Lineage (NCBI taxonomy): Bacteria > Pseudomonadati > Verrucomicrobiota > Verrucomicrobiia > Verrucomicrobiales > Akkermansiaceae > Akkermansia > Akkermansia sp. UNK.MGS-1. The sequence continues at coordinate 112,146 of NZ_LBCB01000040.1, forward strand.
ACCAGAGAGACTGGGAAAAGACAGTAAAGCTTTCAAACGGGGAACTGTACAAAGGGGAGGGATCCCCCAGCAGATGCAGCATCACGAACCCGGTACAGGATGCAATGAGCAGGGGGGCCAGAATATCCATGCTCACGGTGCCGATGATGATTTCACTCACGAACAGGCAGCCGGAAAAAGGGGCATGGAACGCCGTCGTGAACCCGGCTGCCGCTCCGCAGCCAACCAGCAGACGGAGCCGCGGAATGGATACGTGCAGACGCTGCCCCACGGTAGACGCAATCAGGGCGGAAGACTGGATGATAGGCCCTTCCTTGCCGATGGCCGCGCCGGAAGCGATGCTCCATGCCGCGGAAAAAACTTTCAGGGCGGAGGCCCGGAACTTGATCAGCCCGTTCCCGATGGACATGGCCTCCATGTATTCCGTAGCCTGCCCCGGCATCCTTTTCTTCAGGAACAGCAGAATGCAGCCGGCCACCAGGCCGCCCGCCACCGGAATAAACATGCGCCATTCCGGCTCCACCAGGGAAAAGGTTCCTACGCGGGAATCCGACCAGATGCCGGTGAGCATCCACTGGATCACTTCCACCATCCACTCGAAAAACAGAGACATGCAGGAGCCCACCATGCCGACAAGAACGGCCCATACATAAGTAACCTGCCTTTCCCCCACCTTCCAATGATGGAACAGTTTTAAAATCCATCCGTACCAGACGGAATCCGGCGGCTGGGACTGGGGGAGTGGAGAATTCATAGAAAAGAAGGCAATACTATTCCATTGTGACAAAAAAATACCTCCGGCTGTTCGATACGGAAGAAAAAACTGCCCAGCCCCATGCCCCTCCGGAGCCAGAGAAGATTTTCAACGGATCCGCAGACGGCTCTTACGGGCCCCCTTCGGGGCCTGGCCCCCGCGCCGGTAGTCAGAACGTATATTTCAAATTGACGCCGTAATAGAAATCATCCCCCAGCCCCTTTTGCTTTACCACGGTCAGCGCCTGGCTGTAATTGGTGAACAATTCCACAGTCAGGCGCCCGGTAGCACGGAAGGTAACGCTCAGATTATAATCCAGAGCATTGGAACCATGGTGCACCACCGGGCCTACATACCCCCCATTGTAACCGTAGCGCACTACGGCATCCACCCGCACGCAATCAGCTATTTCTTCATGCATCCCCGCAAATACGGCGTAATAACCGCGAAACGTATGGTTGTTATATTGCCAGTACAGGTCCGCGCCGCCAAACCAGCGGTCGGAAAAATGGTAGGTCGTCTTCAATCCGGGACGCGGGATTCCCTTATCTCCCGGAAAAACAAAGCTGTGCTCATACCAAGGCATGACCGTCCAGTTGCCCAGTTCCCTGACGTAGTCCAGCCGGTATTTCAGCTCCGCATGATTCCGGTGATCCGTGGAAACACCGTACCATATTTTCCCCACCCACTCTTTATACTGTATTTCAGGAACAAACATGCAGAGAGAACCGTCCCACAAGTTCAAGCCCTCGCACTCGTATTTGCTGGCCCACCCCGCCTGAAATCGCAAATAAACACGCTCATCCGCAGGACCGGCCAGGGAAAGGGGGTGGGGGCATGCCGTCTTCAGGTGGTAGGACTGTTCTTGGCAGACCGCCGTCGCCCAGGCTCCGGGACACGCCAGCATGCCGGTGCAGGCCGCCAGCGACAACAGAATTACGGTATTCATCTTCATATTGGTCATGGCTGGAAATTTTTCTAAAACGGCATATCCGGAGGCGACGCCATCCACCCATGCGTACCCGCACACCGCTTTAGCCGTAAACGGATACTACGCCCTCACCCGGACAAAGACCTTCTAAAGATGAGACCAGCATGAAAAAACAATATTCAGTTCCAAGAGCCAAAAAAACGAATTCCCCATGAAAGATTGTGTCAGCAGTCTTTGTACTTATAACCGTGTCCATGAAATTCATTATCCCCGCACTCGCCCTGTCCACCTTCCTTCCCGCAGCCTTCTCACAAGAACAAATCATCCCGAAACCGGCGGAAATCACATTGTTCACAGGAAGTCCGGCCCGTCTCACACCGGATTCCCTCATCATCACGGAAACACAGGACAAGTCTTTCCTGGATCAGGCAGGGCAATTGCAGCAGATGCTCAGCGAAGGGACAGGACTCCCCCTTCCCCTTAAACCGGCCGGGCAAGCGTCGAAAAAAGCCGCCTGCATCGTCATCAAAAAAGACCCAACCCTTGCCGCCAGAGGAGAAGAAGCCTACTCCATCCAATCATCCCCAAACGGAATCATCCTTTCCGCAGCCGATGCCAGGGGCATCTTTTACGCGGGGCAAAGCCTGGTCCAGATGATGCCCTTCGTCTTCCACGACCGGACGGCAGATAAATCCGCCGTCCGGTGGAATATTTCTGAAACTCCGTTCCGCATAACGGACTACCCGCGGTTCTCTTGGCGGGCGCTGATGATTGATGAAGCACGCCACTTCTTTGGCGAGAAAACCATTAAACAGATCATCGACCAAATGGCTCTGCTGAAAATGAACATCCTGCACTGGCACCTGACGGACGACACAGGATGGCGCATTGAAATCAAGAAGTATCCGCGCCTGACCTCCATTGGCTCCAAACGCAGAGAATCAGAAATCGGCACATGGAACAGCGGTAAATCAGACGGAACGCCGCATGAAGGCTTTTATACCCAGGCACAGATCAGAGATATCGTACAATACGCAGCCCGCCGAAACATCACCATCGTTCCGGAAATTGAAATGCCGGGCCATGCCAGTGCCGCCGCCGTAGCATACCCCTTCCTGAGCCTGAAAACTCCCGGGGAAGTGCCCACCACATTCATCGTCAATACGGCCTTCGATCCCACCTCGGAAAAAACTTATGCCTTCCTGTCCGATGTTTTGGATGAAATCACGGCGCTCTTCCCCGGCAGAATCATCCACATTGGCGGAGATGAGGTGCGCTATGACAAGCAATGGAAGGGTGTTCCGGAAATTGAGGAATTCATGAAAAAAAACGGCATGAGAAGTTATGCGGACGTCCAGATGCATTTCACCAACCGCATGTCCGGCATTATTGCCCAAAAAGGGCGCCGCATGATGGGATGGAATGAAATTTACGGACATGACGTCAATGGGGACGGAGGAGGAAAAGCCGGCGCCAAACTGGATACAAACGCCGTCATCCAGTTCTGGAAGGGCAACACCGGCCTGGCTAAAAACGCTATCCGGGACGGACACGACGTTATCAATTCTCTCCACACCTCCACCTATTTGGATTACAGCTACGGCAGCATTCCCCTGCAAAAGGCATATGGGTTCGAACCCGTTTTCCCCGGGTTGGAGGAACAGTACCATTCCAGAGTCAAGGGACTGGGCGCCCAAGTATGGACGGAATGGATTTCCACACCGGAACGCCTGCATTACCAGGCATTCCCCCGTGCCTGCGCCTTTGCGGAAGTCGGCTGGACTCCCGCCGGTAAAAAGGATTTTCCGGATTTCAAAAAACGCTTGAAAGCGTATAGCGAGCGTATGGATCTGATGGGGATCAAGTTTGCCCGGAACGTCATCAGCCAAATAGACAAATCTGACTTTTTCAATACGCCCAGGATTGGCACATGGACGCCTGCCACCCTGACCCGGGAGGAACATTCGTTTGACGTTACCAAACTGGTCAAAGCGTCCGGCAAACACACTGTCACCCTGCTGTACGACAAAGGTGCCCACGCCATCGAAATCGAATCCGTAGCCCTGTATGAAAATTCCCGGGAAATCTCCCGGGACGCCCATGCGGGCAGAAGCGGCGCCCATAAGGAAAATATCCAGTACATTCTGAATGCCCCGGAACCCAGGCAAGGAGCAACCTATACTGTCAAAGCAAAATTCAAAGGGGACGGAGGCCGGGATTCCCACGGGACAGTGTATTTTGAAACGCCATAAAAACACCGTCCCCGTCCTATACCAGAAACAGCAGGGGCTTCACACAGAGCCCCCTTTACTCCGACAAACGGAGCACTGCATCCGCAGACTCATGGTTACGGACACAAGCCTTTCAGTATCATCGGCCTCCCAAGGGCGCCGGCATGTCTTTTCATAGAGGAAGACACCCCTTCCATCAAGCGGCACGAAATTGATACTTTAAACCAGAAAGGCTTACCCTGAAATCAACCTTGCCTTAACAAGGCTCCGGAGGTCGTTGCTTACGAACCTCCGGAGCCTGAACAACCGTGAATCGGCGGAAGATGATTTTCATCCGGGAAAGCCAGACGGAATTTACATGTTATCATCTACCACTTTTTCCACATACTGGAAAAAGATGCTTCCGTCCTCCCCGCTGATTCCATAGTCTCTGACATCCTCAATATTCGCATTCTTGATTCGGGTAATAATATAGACTTTGGAGTACAAAATCCCCCATTCCCCATGCTTTTTCTTATCAAACCAGATATGGTGGTTATAGTATGGTTCAAAATAGATGGTTCCCCCGTCTATCGGATCGGAAATCGGGCCGGAATATTTAACAACAATATGGCTGATTCCCTTGTAACACCATTCCCTGCCGCATTGAGGATTTTTGGAAAGGGTGGTGCTCATTTCAATGGTGGTGTCCATGACATCATAGGACAACCTATCCTCATCATGGTATTTGATTCCTTTTTGAGGCAGATTGAACTGATTTTTGATGATGACTCCATCATAAATGAGACGTCCCCCTTTCCATTCCGTTTTCTGCGGCACTGTTTCCCCTTTCAAGAGACAGATTCCTGAGAGAGAAACCATTATTGCACAGGCAATTTTATTCATTGTTATTTTCTACTTTGTTGTTGTTTCAGCAATTCCTTATTGAGGAATTCTTTCATTTCCTGAACAGTTTTTTCAGGAGGGGTCTTCGCATCGTCCCGATACTGCCTCCAGTCGATGCGCAGCTTGGCCATCAGGCGCAATTCGCTGAGAGAAAAAGGAACAGTACCCGGGGCATTCGGCATGAAATCCCGGGACCTGTTGCCAATATAATAAATCTGGCTCTGATCCCAAGAACGCTTCATGGTCTCATCGAAGGAAGCTCTCACACGGTCGTCGCTTACTCTGGCTTCCCACTGGAGGCAGTCCGCCAGGCAACCACCCTCGGCCCGACTCTCCCGGGCCTGCCGCCACAGGGAAAGAATATACCTGTTCTGAAGACTGCACGCAGCTGGAGTCAGGTACTTGCGCGTATACTGCAACTCATACAGAGGCTTGCACACAGCCTTTTCCCTCTGTCCCAGAGTAGCTCCACTCACCCTTTCCGGAGTGGGGACAATACCGGCCAGAGCACCGGATACGTAATAAGGCAATTCCTCAGGCATTCGAATTTCCCACGGTATTTTTTCATTCACAAACACGCCGTTTAAAATGGTATTAAAGGAACCGTTCCGGCAAATACGGAACAGGTAAATCCCCCCTTTCCTGCTCATGAACCTTTTATAAACCCCGGACCCCGCAAATCTGGAAACGCGTGTGCGCGCCTCCACCGGGTAGGAATACCACTGCTCCATGGATGCAGCAAGTTCCTTCCCCCAATTATTCTGTTCTCCTATCGCAAGATCCCCCTCAATATTGAACTGGAACACAAGGGGAGCGGTGGAAGGGTGCCTTCTGGCTTCCACCACGTAATCCCGCCTGAATTCATTGGTGAGATAACCGTTGGGATTGTAAAAATACAGGGCTATTTCATGGACACCTTCCGGCACCTCTACGGCTACCCATATATCGGGTCCATCCACAAAGCCCGGATACACTTCTCCGTGGTCATCCCACTCCGCCTCTGTCCGCACGGAATCCGTAGGGTCGAAAAGAACGTTGCGGTTATCATTTTCCTTGATGCTATGCACCCACCAGCGCAAAGCGTCCCCTTTCTTGCGGTTGAGCCCCATCAGCCCCTGAATCCAGTAGGGTGACAAGGCCCCCTTGTATCCGGGATGTCCGGGAACGGAAGAAAGGGTACGGAACTTGATAGGCTTGGCTTTGAATTCGGAATTGCTCATGGGGGCATTCGTGGCGCACAGCGTGGCACGCGTGTGCCCGTACTTCCCGCACCAGTCCCCTTTTGTAGTCCAGTCCTCCCCCCGGAACACAATATTCTTCCCCGCATGCGCATCGGATCCCAGCCTTTCCAACCTTCTGAGCACTACAGAAGGCTCCTCCATCTGCGCCGGACGAGGGAACGGGACTTCATTGTCCAGCTGTTCCCTGTCCAGTTTATAAGCCAGAGTCCCCTTTTTCAGACGAACAAAGCCCCGTCCGTATGTCGCCGCCCAAACACTCCCGTCCTGAAGCGCCAGCAAGGAAGGAACATCCACGTTTTCCAGCCCCTTCCTTATTCTCTGATTCACCGTCATTTTTTCAGCATCCAGAACATCCACTCCCTGCATCCGGTAGCCGATGAAAATTTCCTTTCCCTGCTGGATAATGGAAGAAATAAAATCTTCAGACAACATTCTGGAATTCGACTCCCCCGGCACCGCAGTCTTCCGTGCGGCAGAACCATACAGATGGTTGTTTTTCTGGGCATAATCACGCCCTCTCATATAACGCCAAGAACTAATGCCGTTACTGTACGCCAAGCCTGAGCAGGTACCTACCAACACCTGGCCCTTATCCGTACAAGTCAAAACATTGCAGATATTGGAAGGCAAACCATCACCATACGGCTGGTACGGCTGACGGGCGAATTGCCTGTTATCCCAGTACCAGGGAGCCTGAACATTTTTCCACTGCATATACTTTGACTGGCGCGAAGAGCAGGATACCCCGCCGCAAGCATAGGCCAGCCACAAATTCCCCCTGGTATCAAAACCTGCGGAAGCCGCCTGGTCTTCCACCAGGCCGGTGGACCTGTCCAGCGTCTTCCATGAATCGCCTGCAGGATCGTAAATGGATACGCCTCCGGATGTGGCGACGGCCACCTCCCCGGAAACGGGAGAAATGGCCAAAGCATAAACATGCTCTCCATTTAGGGCATTGCTGCGGTCATACATCTTCCATTCCCTTCCGTTAAAAACGGCTACGCCGCTGTCATCCGTGCCCGCCCAGATGCGCCCCTGCCTGTCCTCCGCGATACAGGTGAAATTCTTTCCTTTGGGGAAACCGGAATAATAATCCATATTAAGCCACGATTTTTCATATGTCCGGTCCCCAATCTGAAGGCGGTAAATGCTTTCTTTTTCTCCTACGGCCCAAATGGAGCCGTCGCCAGCTACCAGCGTGCCGCGAATAAAACGGACCGGACATTCCGGAAGTTGCTCCGGTATCTGGACGGTTACGACCTTTCCTGCCGCCCACGCCCCCAACAAAAGGAAAATCAACACAAATGTCCCTACGAAGTGTTTGAATTTAATCAACATAACCAACTATCTCCTGATTATTGCAGGATAATATTATCGGTTTTTATCATTGTCAACGCCATTTTCAATTTATTGTTAAGTTTATCCAAACAAAATACGGCATAATTCGTTTAGAATTATGCACATAAACAATTTAATATATGTTAGTTATATTAAAAACATCAATTCCAAGAAAATCCTCACTAATACTTTTTTATGCTTGGATGGGAAAATACAGGGAACAGGCCTGATAGCAACGTCCGGCATTCCGTTTTTTCAACATGTTTTCCCCGGTTATTCTCTGATTCAAATTTCAAACCTACCATGCGTTTCCCCATATAAAGTTATATTTACCGGCCTTTTTTGAGGCAGGAGAATAAACACAGCTCAAGATCCGAAGGAGAAGCCATCTACTCTTCCGAAGCGGCAATAGGAGGCAATATGGACGTTCCCGGAGGAGGGCTTCCCGATGATGGCCAAAGAAAAAGAAAGTGTTGTCCTCACCAACACGAACAATTCTTCCGGACCTGATTCCAGCAACCAGTTCCGGCATAGTCACGCAGCACCCTTCCGACCATGAATGAGGTATTGCTTCATAAAGCGGGACTGACGGTCAACTGTATATTAAAGCCACCAAAGGAAAGGAGGGAGGAACCAGTCCGACAGGCGGAAAAGAAGAAAGCGAAGACAAAAAAGATGGAATAAAGCCCCCGGTTTTCTCCCTAGATGGCCTATCCGGGCGATTATAATAGCGGTCTGCAGGTTTCTGTTGAGCCCCAAGCCGGGGGTATGAAACATCGCCTCCCTAAAAGATACGGCCAAATTCACGACAGATAGAATTATGCCGTCCCGTACGTTCTTTCCTCATACCCAGGTGCCAATTATTACTTCTAGATAAACGGAAAAAACGAACCTCCCTGACCTATCCAACCCCTCCGGATTATTTCTGGAGAGGGAGGTTTTCCGTTCCACAACAAAGAAAAGGAACATATCATTCTGCATCCGGCCCATAGCAGAACAGCCTTTCCGCCCCGGATTACCTCCCTGGGGCTGTTGAATACCCTGCTGAAATATCGAAACGTATCAAATAAACACTTATTAAAGCTCCGCAGCCGTCAGGTCCACGCACAAACCTTGACAACTGCGGAGCTGCGCTTACACACACTTATTCATCCAACAAAAATCGCTCAGCAGAGCTTCTTCCATCAGGAATGGTGGAAAGCCGTTCCTTCTTCCGCCGTCATCGGAGAAGAGACCGGGTGTTTCTCGAAGAAAGAGAGCATGCGCTTGTAGTCTTCCAGGAACAGGTCTGCCAAATCTTTGGAGAAGCCCTGGCGAACCATGACGCGCATCACCACCGTATCCTGACAGTTGGCAGGGAGCGTGAAGGCGGGCACCTGCCAACCGCGGGTTCTCAGCTTGTCCGAAAGGTCAAAGAGCGTGTAGTTCGCACGGGCTCCATCCTTGATGAAGAAGCAGACGGCGGGAATACCTTTTTCCGGATCGCCCGTACAAATGAATTCATACGGCCCCAGTTTGGAAAGCTCATCTGAAATGTACTTCGCTACTTCGTAGGCCTGTGTATGGATGTTCGTATAGCCTTCCTTGCCCAGTCGGATGAAATCATAATACTGGCAGATAATCTGTCCGGCCGGTCGTGAGAAGTTAATGGCAAAATTGGGAATTTCCCCGCCAAGATAGTTGACATTGAAAATCAACCCTTCAGGCAGTTCGGAAATATCTCTCCAAACGACCCAGCCCACTCCGAGCGGAGCCAATCCGTATTTATGGCCGGAAGCACTGATGGACTTGACGCGGGGAATGCGGAAGTCAAAGACAAGATCCGGGGCGCAGAACGGAGCAAGGAAACCGCCGCTGGCTCCATCTACATGGATGTCAACGCTGATGCCGGTCTTGTTTTCATAATCATCCAGGGCCTTGGCAATTTCCGCCGGCAATTCATAAGCACCCGTATAGGTCACTCCGAACGTGGGAACCACAACGATGGTGTTCTCATCAATCTGTTCCAGCATCCTGTCAACATCCATCTTCCATTTTCCGGGCGCCATCGGGATTTCACGCATTTCAATATCCCAATAGCGGCAGAACTTGTGCCAGCAGATTTGGACAGGGCCGCATACCAGGTTGGGCTTGTCAATGGGTTTGCCGGCGGCTTTCCGGCGGGCTCTCCAGCGCCACAGGGCGGCCATGCCTCCAAGCATGCATGCTTCACTGGAACCGATAGTGGAACAACCAATAGGCTTTTCATTCTGGCTGGCATTCCAAAGATTGGCAATAATGGCAGCGCAGCGCATCTCAATAGCGGCTGTCTGGGGATATTCATCCTTGTCAATCATGTTCTTGTTAATGCTGAGATTCATCAGCATCCTGACCTGCTTTTCATCCCAGGTCTGGCAGAAGGTTGCAAGGTTCTGGCGGGCATTGCCGTCCAGCATCAATTCATCGGACACCAATTGGAAAGCGTCCTCCGCGCGCATCGCATAATCCGGGAACTCATCCTTGGGGAGAAGGTTATCTGCCTCCGGAGAACCGAAAATGGAATTTTCCGCCCGGGCTGTATCGGGTTTTTGATTTGGATCAAACATGACGGTATCTATTGTTTCATCGTTTCCGGGCCAACCGTGAAAGGCAACCCGCATGAAGGATAGAAGCACCCGCGAATAAAAGCGTTCATATTTCCATTGTCATTATCCTAGGTATAATTTTCCCGGAAAAACACAGAGTCGAGATTTATTTCATCATTCATTGATGACTAAAAATTATTTAATTGCAAATATCTTTATAAAAACTCGCCAATATCTCCAGATAACTTTATGTATGACATCTCCATATTATGACAGTTAAGAGAAACGGACGTTTTCGGATGCAATTCCCAGACGGGATAATGTGTTACCCCCCTATCTTAACAATACAACATCCATTGGAAAAAACTGTGTCACGGACTTTTACGGTTCCTGATGCCGAGGCGTGCATGCGCACTTTCAGAAAGGGAAAAATACGGATTAACCCGAATTTCCATCAAAAAAACTGCTGCACAATAATAAAACCAACATCGTGGAATCTTCCCCGCTTTTCCTGATGAGCAACTTCTGGTGCAGACAGGGGGAAGAAATACTCAACCTATACCGGGTTAATGCCGTGGCAAGTTACACCCTTTTAAGCCACGGCTGGCAGCAGAGGTGCCTTCTCCCCCTCCCTGCACTTTTTACCCGGTCAACAGGTGGCATTCCTTCAAGATTACTCCCGTTCAATTTTCCGGAAGGTATCCTTCACATAAAGTACATGCGGATAAAGAATGGAATCCGGAGCTACTTTGGGATGATTGAATTCCGCTATTTTTCGCATTCCAACACGTTGCATCACAGCTTGTGAAGGAAAATTCACGCAAGCAGTAAAAGAATATACCCTGTCAAAGCCGAATCGTGCAAAACCATGTTTCAGGCATGCACGGGCGCCTTCCGTAGCGTATCCGTACCCCCAGGCTTCCGGCACAAGCCTCCAGCCTATTTCCACACACGGTGTAAAGTCCGCTTCAAAATCAGCCCAATGAAAGCCGAGAAGGCCGATCAAGGAACCGGAATGTTTCAATTCCACTGCGTACAATCCATACCCTCTTTCATCCAGTTCTTCCCGCATACGGTTCCACATGGAAAGAGAATCCTTGTCCGTCATGACACCGGGAAAAAAACGCATCACCTGGGGATTGTCGTTCATAGCCGCAAAAAAAGGCCAGTCTTTTTCCCGCCACTCCCGTAACACCAGGCGTTCAGATTCCGGCAATGACAGTTTTCCTCCCGGCATGGCCTTAGTTGTACATGGAAAGCTCTGTTTCCAGCTCCGGGCAGCGATTCACGCGAAACCGTTCATCCAGTTCCAGAATTTGGCTATGGCCCAGGCTGTCCTTGATGGTGAGATTGACTTTGGAACGACCGGGATACCTTTTTAGAATATCCCGTATCTGTTCCAGATTTTTTCTCGTGTGGCGGAGGGGACTGACAATGATATTCAGAGGCCCCTGATCCCCGGATTTGGATTTGCGCTTTTTGCCTCCAAGTGGGTCAATGCTCTGGGCAGCCACGCTTTTGGAGGATGTACGGTCATCCTCCCGGATGTTGGCTCGCATGGAGACGAAAACGCCCGGCTCCAGGCCTCCCTCCATTTCCTGAGCCTTTTCATAAACATCCGACCACAACAACACTTCTATGCTGCCGGTAAAATCTTCCAACGTCAGAATGGCGAATTTTCTACCGGCCTTGCTGATTTTGGGGGTGACGGAACGAACCATGCCGGCAATCTGGTGCTTCTGCTTGAGTTCGTGTGGTTCCAGCGTGTCAATGAGTCCTATGCGGGTATATTTTTCCGCATCAATGACACCGCGCATGGAGTCCAGGGGATGGCCGCAAAAATAAGCGCCCAACAGATCCTTTTCATCTCCCATACGCTGCTCCTTGGACCACTCTGGAACGGCAGGTTCATCCTTCACCCTGGGCGCTTCAAAGGTCATGTCAAACAGAGACCCCTGCCCCAGAGCCTTATCCTTATGTACCTGGGAAGCTCCGCTGAGGGCCAGGTCCACACGTTCGAACAGAACACAACGCGGCTCCAGCGTCCAGTCCAGCGCTCCCGCACGAATCAGGGATTCCAGAATCTTTTTGTTGACAGATTTGGAATCCAGCCTGTTACAAATGTCCTCCATACTGGAAAATTCCCCATTCTTCTCTCTTTCTTCCAGAAGAATCTGCATAGCCCCCTCTCCCACGTTCTTAATGGCCGCCAGCCCATAACGCACGGCCAGCTTGCCGGAGGGCATTTTCTCAGGAGTGAACTTGAGCATGGATTTATTCACATCGGGAGGCAGGATCTCAATACCCATGCGGTTGGCTTCCTGAATGAACACTCCGATTTTGTCATTGTTCGCCTCATTAGACATCAGCCCGCAGAGGAATTCCACAGGGAAGTGGGCCTTGAGATAGGCCGTCCAGTAGGAAATATGCCCGTAGCAGGCGGAGTGGGATTTATTAAAACCATACCCGGCGAATTTTTCAATCTTGTCAAAGATAGCTGTAGCCGTTTTTTCATCAATCTGGTTTGTTTTCCAGCATCCTTCCACAAAGTGGGCCTTTTCCTTGGCCATCTTCGCCGGGTCTTTCTTGCCCATGGCGCGCCGCAGAAGGTCGGCCCCGCCAAGCGTATAGCCGGCCAGCAGCTTGGCCGCCGCCTGCACCTGTTCCTGGTAGATCATCACGCCGTAGGTTTCCCCACTGACCTGTTCCAGCAAAGGATGCTCATACTCCACCTGGCGCAGTCCCTTCTTCACTTCAATCATTTCATCCATAAACTGCATGGCTCCCGGTCGGTAAAGAGCCAGCAAGTCAATGATGTCTTCAATTTTCTGAATCCCGTAACGTCGGCAAGTGTCCACCATGCCGCCGGATTCCAATTGGAAAACCCCCATCGTATCTCCCCTGTTCAGCAAGTCCAGGGTTTCCCGGTCATCCAGAGGGACGGAATCCAGTTTGAACTCCGGCACGCGCCAGCGGGCGTATTGCTCCGCATCATGCATGACGGTCAGGGTTTTCAAACCCAGGAAGTCCATCTTCAAAAGCCCCACTTCATAAATCGCGCTCATGTCGCACTGGGCGACGACAGCGGCATGAGGATCGGACAGATCGTCACGGGTGAGGGCCACATGCTCGTCCAGGGGACGGTCACCGATCACAACACCTGCCGCATGTACCCCCACGTTGCGGATCAAGCCTTCCAGGCGGGTCGCGTACCCCCACAATTCCGCATACCCCTCATCAGAGGCAATCAACTCCCTCAGCTCCTCGTTACTCTTGTAGCTGGACTGAAGAGTCACCTTGGGGCCGGTTTCGATAAGTTTGGAAATACGGTCCCCGTCCGCATAGGACATATCCATCACACGGGCTACGTCCCTGAGTACGGACTTGGCCCCCATGGTGCCGTACGTAATAATGTGGGAAACAGCGCGCTCTCCGTATTTCTGCCGAACATAATCAATTACTTCCGGCCGGCGTGTCTGGCAAAAGTCAATATCAATATCCGGAGGGCTGACGCGTTCCGGATTTAGGAAACGTTCAAAGATTAATCCGAATCTCAGAGGATCTATGTTCGTGATTTTCATGGCATAAGCCACCAAGGAACCGGCTGCAGAACCGCGACCGGGACCTACGGGAATGTCATGATCCTTGGCCCAGTTGATGAAATCCGCCGTAATCAGGAAATAGGAGGGAAATTTCAACTGGTTGATAATTCCAAGTTCATAATCCAGACGATCGCGCAATTCCTTATCTGCAGCTACACGTTCCTTTCCGTACCGTTCTTCCAGCCCCTTATAGCATACTTTACGCAGGTATTCTTCGCGCGACGACCCGTCCGGCGTGCCGAATTCGGGGTATTTCTCCGTACTGGTGGAATCCAGCTTGATGGTAACATTGCACCGTTCCGCAATTTTCAACGTATTTTCCACGGCCTCCGGATAATCCTTGAACACCTCCCGCATTTCCTCTGGAGATTTCAAATACACTTCCGTGGAATAGCGCATGCGTTTTGGGGAAGCCAGTTTTTCGTTGGTTCCGATGCAAATCAGAACATCGTGCATGTCGTGATCTTCCTTCCTGAGGAAGTGCACGTCATTGGTGGCAACAATGGGGGTATTGGTCTTGCGGGCGATACGCACCAGCTCCGGCAGGCATTTTTTCTGTTCCTCCATGCCATGGTCCTGAAGCTCTACAAAAATATTGTCGTCCCCAAAAATATCCTTTAGCGCCAGAAGGGCTTCCTCTGCTTTTTCAGGCTGGTCATTGAGCAGCCACTCATTAAGCGGTCCGGCAATGCATGCTGTACAACAGATGAGGCCCTCATGAAATTCCCTCAGGGTTTCCATATCCACGCGGGGTTTATAATAAAAGCCTTCCAAGTGGGAACGGGACACCAGTTTAACCAGATTCTGCCACCCGGTTTCATTTTCCGCCAGCAAAAGGAGATGTGTGTATTTGCGGCGGCCGGGAAGCTGTTTTTTCACGCTGATGGGCGTCGGGGAAAGGTAAACCTCGCAACCAAAGATAGGCTTTACCTCCTGCTTCTGCGGTCCTTCCGGATGCTCCTTGTTCCAGGCGGCCACGGATTTATTGAGGCTGTTTGTCTCCATGACCAGTTCAATGGCTCCGAACAAATTGCCGTGATCCGTAACAGCAACGGCGGGCATCCCCATGCGGGAACACTCAGCAATGAGGTCCTTGATATGGACGGCGCCGTCCAGCAACGAATATTCCGTGTGATTGTGAAGGTGTACGAAGGAACCGGGCATGGATGGATCCTGTAAGCGGTTAATAAAGGAAATCAGCGGTGAACAGGGCATTCGGCCTTCATGGCTTCCACGCATTCCCGGATAAGGTCCGGGCCGCGATAAACGAAGCCGGTATAAAGCTGCACCAGGCTGGCTCCAGCCTTGATTTTGGCGACGGCATCCGCCCCGTTCATAATGCCTCCAACGCCAATGATCGGAATACGTCCTTTCAATTCGGAAGCAAAAGCTCCAATAACTTCCGTGGACCGTTCCGTCAGAGGAGCGCCGGACAGGCCGCCTGCTTCTTCATGCCGAGGATTGGCCTCTACCCCGACGCGGGAAAGAGTCGTATTCGTAGCAATAAGACCATCCAGTCCCTCATCCAGAAAAACGCGGCTGAGCTCCGCAATATGCTCATCTGTCACATCAGGAGCCACTTTCATAAAAATGGGCACATGGCGACCCGTTTCCGCAGCCAGGTTGGATTGCTCCGATTTCAGGGAAGCCAGCAGACGGGCAGCGGGTTCCGCCGCCTGAAGGTCGCGCAGGCCTGGCGTATTGGGAGAAGAGAAATTAATGGCTATATAATCCGCCACAGGCCAAGCCGCACGCAGACAAGTAAGGTAATCCTGGGCGGCATCCTCATTGGGAGTTATTTTATTTTTCCCAATATTGACACCCAGAACACCGTGAAAACGAGTGGCGGAACGAATGTTTTCCACTCCGGCGGCAATACCTTCATTGTTAAACCCCATCCGGTTGATAATAGCTTTCTGGGGAATCAGCCGGAACAGGCGGGGCTTTTCATTGCCCGGTTGCGGCCGGGGCGTCAGCGTACCCACTTCCACAAAACCGAATCCGGCCTGGCCAAAAGCGCTTACCGTATCCGCTTCCTTGTCCATTCCGGCGGCAAGTCCCACCCGGTTGAGGAATTTCATCCCCAGGATTTCCACAGGATCCGAAGGAACTTCCCCCATTACTAGAGGCAGTACACGCATTTTTTCTGCCAGGCGCAACCCCCACAAGGTCACCTTGTGGGCAGTTTCCGGATTCATTTGGAATAATACACTTTTAGCGGCGGAATATAAGGCGGGTGACACAATGCGGGGAGTGTATCACACCCTCTTTTAGGGTCAAGAATGGGAAGCGTCTTGCCGGGATGATTTTATCCGGTACAATCCCTTGCCATGAACAGGAAGGAATGCCTCTCATCCTGCCGTCTGTACGGTATTGTAGATATGGGATATACAGCTGAACATCAACTACTCCCTGTAACAGAAAAACTATTGGCAGGCGGCCTGCGCATTCTCCAGCTAAGGGCAAAAAACCATAACCCGGAACACATTGAAAATATGGGGCGCCAGCTTGCCCCCCTGTGCCGTAAATACGGCTGTCTTTTCATCATCAACGATTATCCTGAAATTGCCCTGAACATCGGCGCAGACGGCGTCCATCTGGGACAGGATGACGGAGACTTGGCATCCGTAAGGGGGCTGCTGGGAAAGGATGCCGTTATAGGACGGTCCACGCATAGTCCTGAACAGGCCCTGGGTGCATGTGGAGAGCAGGCGGACTATATCGGGTTTGGGCCCTTGTTCCCCACGGGTACCAAACCGGGAAGACAGGCCATTGGCCTGGAAGACATCGCAAGCGTACAGCAACAGCTACCGGAAAATTTCCCTGTCTTCTGTATCGGCGGCATCAATGGGAACACACTGCTCTCCGTACTGGAGACGGGGGCAAATAGGGTAGTCATCGTTTCCTGGCTGCTTACACACCCCGACATCACGGGAACAGTCAGAACTCTCAGAAAAGAACTGGGAGAAGCGTAACGAAAAACGCGCACCCCCATCCATGTTATCCCTGCCTTTCCTCTTCCTCCGGAGACAGAGCCGGACGGGAGATCAGAAAAACGGCGGTATTCACAATCATCTGCAAAATGTGCTCCTGATCCTTCATCCACGGTTCCTTTTCTTGAAGATCCATGCACGCGACATATTTCCCCAACGTAGCATGGAAGATGGAACTCATGATATGCGCATGCCAAGATAAGGAAAGCTCATCATCCCACGGACAGAATCTCCGAATTCTTGCTATCATCTCCTGGATAGATGGAGCATAAAATTCATCATAGATTTTTCTTCCAAGATATTCCGGCTCCTGCGGCAAACGCCACAATAAACGGACATGATCCGGCCCTCCCAGGCTCTCATCCAGAAATAGCCGAAAAGCAGGTTCTATAAATGCACGGGCATACGCCCTCAGGGACGGATGAAGATCCGCCTCTTTCAGCATCTTCATGCGCGCTTTCATCAGAGGTTCCGCATATTGTCTGTAAACAGCCAGATACAGTCCCTCCTTATTCTCAAAATAGTAAACGATAGAAGCCAGATTAACTCCTGCTTCAGAAGCGACCGCCCTCATGGTCACGCCATTAAATCCCCTGAGGGCAAAAAGCTTCTGTGCAGCACGGAGGATTTTGCCGCTGGTTTCCGCAGAACGGTCGGACTGGGATTTGCGGGTAGAAGACATCTCCTAAACAATCAGACAATGCGCCGCCTAGCGGGAAGAACGGCTTGAGCCGATGGCTTTTACCAACTGTTCCATGTTTTGGGAGGACTGAATAGGCTTGCCGTCCTTGTCCACCAGAATCATGGTAGGGATACCGCGTGGAGCTACCTTCTTGGCAAGCTCCGTCAAATCCTCTTTCAACAGGATAGGCCATGGCATGTTATTGGCAGCAGCCCATTTTTGGGCGGCATCCAGGTTCTGGTCCAGATTGCACATGATTACTTCCACATCCGGATTATCCTTTACCACCCTGTTATAGGCCTCCACGCTGTGAGGCGCATTCCGGCAGCAAGGACCGCACCAGCTTGCACTGAAATACAAAATGAAATGCTTGGGATTCAATTTCCCGTCCCTCTTTTTAAGTTTGCCGTTTTCAAGCATGTAAGTCTTTCCCTTCATCTCCTCCGCCACAGGGCCGGACGGCATGGACGACCATTCTGCAATAGGCTTGCCGATAACTTCCTTGTGTTCCTCCAGCCATGCGCGATCTTCATCGGAAAGCTTTTCCAGCGGCATCGTAATGGGCTTTTTAGCCGTCGTCACCAATTTGACGGTCTTCATATTCAGGGCTACTGGACGGGCTTCCACCGTACTGCCCGTATTTTTATTAGTCCAGGTGCGGAGGGAAGGATCATCCGCTACTCCGGAAGAATCCGCCCAACAGAGAGAGGACCCCATCATGAATGTGGATGCCAATAAGATACACCAAGATGAAAATTTCATACACATAATGCTAATATACTATTTCTTATCTTCCATGTCGAGAAGCTGATTCCAAAATTTGCCTGGCCCGGGCATGTCCCGGGTCGCGGCGCAGGGCTTCCGCGGCAGCGGCAGCGGCCTCACGGTACCGCCCATTGCGGTAAAGCATCACCGCAAGAGTGAAAGGAATATCCGCATTTCCCTTTTCCAGGGAAGAACAGTTTTCCAAATCCTGCAAAGCCTGCTCCAGCCGGCCCACTTTTTCATTCAACAGAGCACGGTTAAACAAAGCACGAATAAAGGAAGGCTCTATTTTTAAAGCTTCGTTAAAGGATTCCAAAGCTCCCGACTCATCATTATTTTCAATCTGGCCCAGTCCCAGGAGATACCACAGATTGGCATCCCTGGGAGCCAGGCGTACAGCCTCTTGCATCTGATCCACCGCCTCCCGGCTGCGGCCTTGAGAAGCCAGGAAAACGGCATAATCACGGTGCACCACGGATGAAGTGGCATCCCATTTCAAAGCTTTGGAAAACCACAATTCCGCAGTTTTCACATCCTTACGGCTAATGGCTATCTGGGCCAGCTTCATAGCTCCGGAAGGCTGGTCCGCCTGGTGCAAAGCGGCAGCAGTAAGCTCCTTCATTCCCGGACTGTCCGGAGGCAGGGAATCCCGGAGAGCCCATTCCGCCTGCAAGCGCACGACCCTGAACGGATCATTAAGAAGTTTGCCCGCAGCAGGATTACCCACTCGCCCCATCACTTTGGCGGCGGCGGCTCGCGTCAGAGGATCCGGGTCCTTAACCGCCGCCGCGGCCACTTCCTGGACGGCGGGTTCATGAGCCCATGCATCCATCAAATCCAATAACGTAGCGCGCCATGCACCCACTTCCTCCCTCTTAAAACATTCCATAAGCAGAGGCAAAACATCTTCCTTTCCTTCGTAGGCATGCTGAACGGCCCTGGTCCGTTCCCTGTACTGCGCCATTTTGGGTTTAGCTCCGTAATATTTCTTTACCGCCTCCGCAGCCCATTCATTGCTTTTTTCCTCGTGGCACATGGTACAGGCATTCGGAATCCCCAACTCTACGCTCAGCAAAGGATCAGGAGAATTGAAAGAATGATCCCTGCGGGGGTCCCGAGCCATATACAGGCTTTCCGGCATATGGCATTCCACACACCGGGCACCCATGCTGGACTGAGGACATGGCGTATGCGTAGCCATGTCAATAACGGGAGCTTTTACGCCGTTTACCGCTTCTCCAGTACCGTGACACCTCAAGCAGAGCGTATTATCTTCTTGAGGAAGCTTCAGTGTTCCCGTATGCGGATCATGACAGTCCAAACAGGTCACTCCCGCCTTGCCCATACGGCTTAACCTCAGACCAGTCTCGCAATAATCCTCATCCCTTTGCATGCCATTGGGCCAGAAAACGCCGGGCTGCACGGGAAGCACCAGTTGGAAATGATTGTCAAAGCGGTCACCTACGGCAAAATCATGATCAAATTCATCCCTCCGGGCATGGCAGGAAGCGCAGTTATCATGAATCTGCTGTGGCGTTAGCTTGTTCCTGGTGGAAATCATGCAACCCGTCCCCGCCTCCGGCTTGTCCAGCAGGGGGCCGTGGCATTGAATGCAAGTCACTCCGGGTTCCGTCCAGGTAGAAGCATACCGATCTTTAACAGGATCATAATTCTTATGGAACAAAGACATGTGGCACCACGCGCACTGCGTGTTCCAATTCATGCCTCGTCCTGTCCAGTGCCCCCAGTCTCCCGGCTGGCGGGACTCCTTGCCGAAAATATCAAACCATTCTTTGCGGTTCACGTCCCATGCAGCGCTCAAGGTATGAAAACCGCCGTCCTTGGCAGGAACCAGATACTGCACCAGGGGAATTCTCCCTGTGGCCCATTCCGCGCGCCAGGAGGTTGAAGACTGACCGTCATGGACCATGCGCCCGTGACCATTCGTAGAGAATTGGAGAATGCTGCCATGAGCGTCCAGCTTCATGTTATGGAACGCTTCAGATTCCCATTGATCTCCCAGTTTGCGGAATGCCCAGGCATGGTCTGAACCGGCCCACTGACGGAATTCCTTTTCATGACATGCTCCGCACTGCATGGAAATAGGCACCTCATTCTGGTCCCAGTGCTCACTGCCTCCTGAAAAAACAACCGGCTGCGCTGCCGCTCCAGAACGTTTGTCCATCCAGGCCTTCACCATTGTGCCCAGTCCGATCAAAGCCCCAAGAACAACGAGGAGAACCACCCATTTCTTCATGGAAGGGCGGTTCACAGGGGCATCAGCAGATTCAGGGGCGGACATGGCGGAAATATTCTGCCATATCATACGCGCTCCACCAAGGAACTTTTACATCAGGCAGCACAGTCCTTGACATGCCCAGTCCGTAAACGGCAGATTATTCCTCCTCTTCCAGGACCTCTTCCCGCATCAGGGTAGTAATCCGGGTCACGGTACAGCGCTCCACACCGCCATTCTCCGTCCGGGTCACCTTGAATTCCAGCCCTCTATAGCCGACAGTATCTCCTTTCTCCGCAGGAGCTTCCAGCAAATTAAGAATCAGGCCCCCTACGGTGTCTATTTCCCCGTCCTCCAAATCCATGTCCATGGCCTCCCCCAATTCCTCAATGCGTGCCAGACCGGATACGTCACAGGAGAAGCCCACCGCATCCCTAGGCAACTCCGTCAGCACTTTAATGCGGCCTCGGTCCCAGCCCATTACTTCGGAAAAAACATCCGTCAGGGTCAAAAGTCCGGAAGTCCCCCCGTGCTCATCCAGAATAATGGCAAGGCGCACATTGTCCTTCCTCATGATTTCCACCACATTGTCAAACTTCACCGTTTTGGGAACCTTGGGTATGGCATGAATGTATTCAGGAGTCAGAGCCTTTCTGCGGAACATGATACGGAACAGATCGCGGGCATGCACCATGCCCACCACATGGTCCAGATCACCGCGGTAGACAGGGTAACGCGTACGGCGAGTGCGACGCACAATTTCCCGTATCTGCTCATGTTCCGCCCCTTCTGGAATGGCGTCTATCCTGACGCGCGGGGTCATGACCTGGTGTACATACAGATCATCCAGGTCAAACAAGCCGTCCATGATGCGGCCGGATTCCTGCGGCAACGCCCCGTTCTCATGGCTCTCTTCAATAATATACTGGAGTTCTTCCGCAGAATGGTAGTGGGACTTGGATTCATTACGGTCCACACCCAGCAACCCCAGAAAGAAATTGCCCAGGGCATTCATACCCACTACCAGCGGATACAGACATAGCTGGATCACGTACATGGGCATCGCAATGATGAGGCAAAGCTTTGCGGCGTACTGTAGGGAAAGCGCCTTGGGCACCATTTCCCCAAGAACAATATGCAGGTACGTCAGCACCGCCACGGACAGGATGCTGGCTGCGCCATGAGCCACCAGCCAGGAAGCCCAGCCGTACTGCGCCAACCATTCATGGAGCCATCCAGCTACCGCATGCTCTCCGTACATACCCAACCCCAGACTGGCGAACGTGACGCCAAGCTGCGCCGTAGCAATGTAGCGGTCCTGTAACCGGGGCGTTTTCAATATCTGGGAAACGCGGCGCGCCACCATGTTGCCGGACACACCCATCTGCTCCAATGCCGCACGCGGAGCGCCGAGCAACGCAAATTCTGCAGCCACAAACAGGCCGTTCAGCACAATCAGCAACAGAATAATGAAAACCGTCATCATGCATCCACCCCGCTTTCCATGGCAAATTCATTTTCCTTTCTCTCCGGAGGCAGCAGCAGGATAGAGGAAACACGGTTATGGTCCATCTTTTCCACCACAAGCACGCGTCCGGCGATAATCAGGCGGTCCCCATCCTTCGGAATGCAGGACATGTGCTTGATCACGCAGCCGCCCACAGTAGTGGCGCCATTCATCAAAAAGGGTACCAGGCATTCCGCCTTATGGGCACGCATCATGCCGGGGATGCGCACGGAACCATCCGGAAGGGTTTCCACCTTTTCCCCGGAGCGGATGAATTCCTCATCTATATCTCCCACCATTTCTCCCAGCAGACGTTCCAGCGTCACCAGCCCCACAAACTTACCGTATTCATCCAGAACAAAGGCTTCCTTGGCCCTGTCTTCCCGCAAACGGGCCATCAGCATCTCTACCGTCTGCATTTCCATCACGCATGGCACCTGCCTCAGCATGGAACGGAGAGGAGGCAGAATTCCCTTTTCCGCATAAGCGGATACCATATCTTTAATATGCAGCATGCCAATGACAGATTCACGGTTCCCTTCATACACGGGAATATGGGTATGAGGCCTATCTGCGATCATATTCAAAATATCTTCCTGTGTGGCATCCACATCCAGGCAAACAAGCTGAAAACGGGGAATCATAATTTGTTCCACCGTTCGTTCCGCCAGGGACAAAGCGCTGTGCAGCCGTTCATGCTCATCTTCCTCCAACATCCCGCCCTGGTGACTTTCATCCAGCAACATATTAATCTCCTGCTGGGAGTGGATGTGCTGATGGCCGCCAGGTGGGAGCCGGAACAGTTTAAGAAGCAACAAACCGCTTCCATTAAGAAAGTCAATGAACCATGCGAAGAAAGCCAGTGTCCATCGCATGGGATAATAAGTATACAAGGCCGCCTGCTTGGGAAACTGAAGAGCCAGGGATTTGGGCATCAATTCTCCAAGAATTACCTGAAAAACCGTCAAGCCTATCAGTACAACAAGAGCGGCTGCAGAATTGGCCATTACGGAGTCCATCCCACCAAACCGCTCAAACAGAGGGAACAGATAGGCGGCCAGTTCAACCTGTCCGTATGCGCCCAGAACCAGACTGGAAATGGTAATGCCGAACTGGCAAGCCGCAATGTAGCGGTCCAGCTCTTTTGTATTTTCCAAAATCTTAAGCAGATGAACAGCCACCCTGCTGCCGTTCTCCGCCATTTCCCGGATCATGTTGCGGCGTACGCTCACTGCGGCGAATTCTGCTGCAACATAAAAGGCGTTGACCAGAATCAGAAAAAGAATAACGAAAGTGACAAAAAGAATCATGTATGGCAGGGGTGTCCGTAAAACGCAACGGGCATCCGCATCATAGGAACCGAAAAAATCCTGTCAAGAACGGGAAACAAAAAAATCTGCCATGCGGAAAGAGCTCCATTCCTCCCGTCCCTTTCCAGCATTCCAAACTTTCTCCTTCCGGCACAGGTAAAAAAATTCCGGCGATCACGCAAGCAGTTGAAGCAACTGCAAAACATCTTTCCAGCAACCGGAAAGCCCCGTTCCCGGAATAACCGGAAACGGGGCTGAGAGTTTAAAGGCTCAACGAAAAACGTTATTCCGTAATGCCGGCGGCTTCTGCTTCGGCAGCCTTGGCATCTCGCAAAGCGGCACGTATGGACATTTTCACGCGTCCCTTGTCGTCAATACCAATGCACTTGGCGGTCACCACGTCTCCGACGCTCACGACGTCCTCCGTCTTGGCGGTGCGGCCTTCGGCCAGTTCGGAGATATGAATCAGGCCATCCTTGCCGGGCAGCACTTCCATAAACGCTCCAAAGGTGGTCGTGGAAACAATCTTACCGGTGTACAGTTCCCCGATTTCAATGGTCTTGAACATGCGGGTGACCAATTCCAAAGCACGGTCCAGGCCTTCCTGCTTGGCGGCGTAAATATGCACGGTGCCATCTTCCTCGATATTGATATCGGCGCCGGATTCGGCCTGAATAGCCTTAATATTCTTGCCGCCGGGGCCGATCAGTTCGCCAATGCGGTCGGCGGGAATTTTGGTGGTCTCAATACGGGGAGCATTCGGGCTCATCTGGGCCGGAGCTGCAATGGCTTCATTCATGACCTTCAGAACATCCGTGCGGCCGGCTTTCGCCACGTGAATGGCTTCCTCCAATATGGAGAGGGGAATGCCGGGCAGCTTGAGGTCCAGCTGGTAGCCTGTCACGCCTTCCGACGTGCCGCAGAGCTTGAAGTCCATATCACCGTAAAAGTCTTCGGAACCGATGATATCCAGCAGAGTTTTGTAAGAGGTGATTTCATGCTGGTCATTCTGTTCCGTCACCAGGCCCACGGAAATACCAGCTACAGGGCGCTTGAGGGGCACGCCGGCCGCCAGCAAAGACATCGTGCCCGCACAGACGGAAGCCATGGAGGTGGAACCGTTGGATTCCATGATTTCAGAAGAGACGCGAATGGCGTACGGGAATTCCTGTTCGCCAGGCACGACCGGAGCGATGGAACGTTCCGCCAAAGCGCCGTGGCCGATTTCCCGGCGGTTCTGACCGCCGAAACGGCCGGTGTCTCCCACGGAGAAAGGCGGGAAATTGTAGTGCAGGATGAAACGCTTTTCATTCACGCTGCCCGTGTAATTGTCCATGTACTGGCGTTCTTCCATCGGAGCGAGCGTCGCCAGGCAAAGGGACATCGTTTCACCGCGGGCGAACATCGCGGAACCGTGCACCACAGGAGGCAGCACATTGACTTCCGCAGTCAGAGGGCGCAGCTGCTTGAGAGCCCGGCCATCGGCCCGCTTGTCCTTTTCCATGATGGAGATGCGGAAAGCCTTTTTCTGAATATATTCAAAAACCTGTTCCACATCAAAGTCAGTAGCTTCCGGATGGCGTTCCTTGATGGCGGCCTCCACTTCGTCACGCAGGGCCCCCACTTTTTTCTGACGCTCCACCTTGGAAGGGGCGTAAATGGCTTCCTCAATACGATCGCCGGCAATTTCATAGCCGATTTCCAGCAATTCCGGCTTGGCAAGGCAAAGTTCATAAGCGCGCTTCTCCTTACCGCAAACGGCGCGGAGCTCTTCCTGCTTTTCGCAAATGACCTTCACGTTCTCCTGGGCGACACGCAAAGCGGCGATAAAATCTTCTTCCGGCAGTTCATTAGCGGAACCTTCAATCATGATGACCTGATCCTTCGTGCCGGCAAATACCAGATCCAGCTGACTATGTTCACGCTGGGAGTTGGTCGGATTGATAACAAACTGTCCGTCAATACGGCCCACACGCACAGCCCCTACGGGTTCGGCAAAGGGAAGATCGGAAACGACACAGGCGGCGGAAGCGCCGTTAATGCTCAGGATGTCCGGTTCGTTTTCACCATCGGCGGAGAGCAGAAGCGTAATTACCTGCGTATCGTAGAAGTAGCCCTTGGGGAACATCGGGCGCAGGGGACGGTCCGTCATGCGGCACGTCAGGATTTCCTTTTCCGTGGGACGCCCTTCGCGTTTGAAATAGCCGCCGGGGAACATACCCGCCGCAGCGGCCTTTTCCTTGTACTCCACGGACAGGGGGAAGAAGGTTTGCCCTTCCTTGACTTTGGTGGCGCTTACCACGGTCACAAGAACGACGGTATCGCCGCTGCGGACAACAACAGCACCGTCCGCCAAACGGGCCATCTTGCCGGTTTCAATCGTGATAGGATTCGTACCAACGTTGCATTCAACTGAATGTATGCTCATTATATTTTTTGTCTTTCAATCACCCGCAGCCTCATCAGCCCATCCAGGCCGGCTCCGGGCGGGAAGCCTGAATGGCGTCAGGTACGGGCAGTGCCTCAGGAAGATGTTATCCGCAACAGTCCTTTCCCAGAAACAGAGGGAGAATACTGTCCACGCGGCAGGACGCGCATCCCAGATGGATCAAACGCTCCGGCCCAGTCTTACCGGCTTGACAGCCTGTGAAAATCCGAAAATTTCTCAAGGCATGCCCGACAGAAACGTTTCGGGAAACGAATCCCCGAACGTCGAATGAGAGCATAATCCCTGTCAAGGATAATGCAAGCAAATAGTTTGATAACCATAGCAGTCCATTTCCTTCCAGGGCTTTAAATATCCACCCGCATGGGGAGAAAAGGTATTTTTCCCATCTCACCTTCATCCATTCAATATTCTTCGCATTCCTGATTGAAATGCATTACTCCAAGCAAAATATCCGGAAACGTCCGCCTTCCCTTCTTCACAGGAGCGGAAATGCAGAATTTAAGGACGGACTGAGTATTCCTGCCTGACTCCCATAACAGCCGCCCACTGCTTTTTCATCCATATTTTCCTATTCTTTGCGCGGCTGCATCATACCCGCAATACCGGACTTTCCGTCCCCAGCAAACATTTACGCAGGAATAAAGGGGCAGTCATGCCAACAAAAACAATCTCCACACTCCAGAATATCTTCTTTCACAAAAAGACAGGCCTTTCAAACTCTCCTGACCAAAACACAAATCCACAGTCACCCGCCATGCCCCCCTTCCATGACAACGCTACCATGCCAGCCCCCCCATAAAAACAACGGCCGCTGCGGAAAACCGCAACGGCCGAATCAAACGGGAATATGCTCCGCCTTTTAGCGGCGAAGGCCAAGACGCTGGATCAGACTCTGGTACTGGGCCAGATCTTCACGCTTGACGTAATCAAGAAGCTTGCGGCGCAAAGCCACCATCTTCAACAACCCGCGGCGGGAAGAAACATCATGTTTATTCGTGCTCAGGTGTTCGGTCAGGTGGGCGATGCGCTGGGTCAGGCGGGCAATCTGGTAGCTGGAACTACCGGAATCCTTTTCATGCATCTTGAATTCCTGCAAATTGATTTCGTTACTCATAAGTGTTTTCCTTGAATGTATTTAGCTCGTGGCAGCGGCTAATCGACACTGTGAGGGCGCCAACTATGCATCATCCAGCCCCAAAAGCAATTCAAATTTCGTCATCCCGGGGAATTTGCCTTCGGTCCCTGGGAAAGCGGCCCCTCTCCATTTTCCCCGGTGTCCCAGACTTCGCGGTCCTTTTCCGTCACGGGGCGAACCACACGGCAGGGATTACCCACGGCCACTACATTGGCGGGGATGTCCTTCGTCACCACGCTGCCCGCGCCTATCACGGAATTTCTCCCAATACGCACGCCCGGGGCAATCACCGCATGACCGCCTATCCATACTCCATCCTCAATGGTAATGGGCAGAGCAAATTCCAGCCCCTGCCGTCTCAGCCCCGGGTCTACGGGATGCCCGGCAGTATAAATGCCCACGTTGGGACCTATCAGCACGTCATTGCCGATGGTAACGGCAGCGCAGTCCAGCACCACGAGGTTGAAATTGACATACACGCGGTCCCCCAGCCGTATATTGGAGCCGTAATCACAACGCAGCGGAGGTTCCAGATAACACCCCTCTCCCATTTGGCCGAAAAGCTCCCGGGCCAATTCCCGGCGCAGGCTTTCATTTTCCGGAGCGGACTGGTTATAACGGAAAACAAGCCGGCGCGCCCTGAGCCGGGCGGCAGCCAATTCAGAATCCTGGGCATGATATAAACGCCCGGACAGCATGTTATTCCAGTCCTTCGAGGCCATTGGATGAAGAGGGGGTCACAGCGTCCGCCTCAGAAAAAGGCAGCTGCCCGTTTTTCTGTTCTCCAACAGACGGCATGGCGGCGGCATCTTTTTTTACGGACGTTTCCGATTTTACAAGTTCCTTCTTTCCAGAGGAAGCTGAATTTGCGCCAGCCACCGGGGCAGCAGGCTTGTGCACCGTCCGGAACATTCCGGACGGCTTTTGTTGAAGCTCGTGAATATTCCAGTTTCCATCCCTGACAACCACACGGGTTCCTACGGGAGCTATTTCAAAGAGATTTTTCGCAATCAAGTGGGGAACACGGATACATCCATGGGAGGATGGATGACCGGGCAAGTACCCTTCATGAATTCCTACAGCCCCGTTCACTCTCATGAAATAGGGCATCTTGGCAGGTTCAAACCTCTCGCCGGGACGGGGGGAATCCCTTCGTATATCCCCATCCCGCAATTCTCCGTCAGCGTTAATAAACGCACCGTAATAGGAATGATGGTCTTCCTCCTTGGAAGCAATGAGGAAGTAGCCGGAGGGCGTCATGCCGGAACTTCTTCCGGAACTGATGGGGGCATACGCAATGCGGTGCGTCCCCCGGTAGATATACATCATCTGCTTTTTCTTATCCACTACGACCAGCAGCTTTCCGGGCAGCGACGGATCATCTTCCCACTTGAGCAGGTGCCCCGGAATAGTTCCCGTTTCTTCAAAATACCCCGTCATTTCTTCTACCGGAATATGGGAAGAGGGGACAGGGGAAAGCTCCCTTCCCGTGGTACCGCAGGACGAAAACAAAAACGGAACACACAGGCAGGAAACCAACGGATGGAAAAGGGATAATTTCATCTCAATAAGTCGCATCACTGCGTTAGACAGCTGGAGGCCGGAAAAAAGAACCGCTTTTTGACAAAACTGTCAACTATCAATCAAAAAAATCTCTTTTCCTTTACTCCTGCCCTCTGTTACCACATCCGGGCGCGCCTGCCGCGCTCCCGGCCGTTCCCGGTTCCGTGGAGCAGGCCATGGGACCAAGCCTCCGCAAAGGTTCGTGCGGCATCCGCCGTATGGGAATGCCCGTCATGCACGGGGCTTTCCGCAATGGCTCCGCCTACGCCGGGAGGCCTGGACCTGTACAACTCCAGATGCTCCACGCCTCCCGGCTCCTCTTCCCCACAGAAGCCTCGCGCCTTTTCCTGGGTGCGGGCATGGAAAAAACTGCGCTCCAGCAATTCCCTCAGCGTATTAATGCCACGCCAGACATCCGTGGTTCTGGGGACGACGCGCACATTCACCAATCCCAGCCTCCCCATATTCTCCACATAAGAAATGCCGTGCGCATCCCTCCGTGCAGCATCATGAGGCAAAAGATGGAATGTTACCGCCACACCATGATTTTTCTCCCAGTCCTTCATTTTTTCAACGTAATGGGCCAGGGGCTGCTGGCTGGCGGCATAATGGTCCAGCCAGTGGAAACTGTCTCCCATGATCTGCACAAGCCAAATGGCCGTATGGTCACTCAGCCCCAGATCCCATGCCGTGAAAGTGGGAGCGTCCGGATCAGCCTCAAACTCCACCCCTACCCGCCCCCGCTCCCGCAGGGCCATGATACGGCTGCCGTAAATACTGCCTTCTTCCCCTGTAGCAAAAGCCTCCTGCGGCGTTCCCGGATACTCCTGCTTCATGGAGGCGCCCATCACCCGGGCCATCCGGGCATACCATCTCTTCTGCCCCGCATCCAGAACCACTCCGGTCTCCCGTTCCAGAGAAAGGAAATACTCATCCAGTTCCCTGCTCCATCTGCCGCGCCCCGGCAAAGTGTACTCATCCTGGTCAAACCAGCTGAAAAAAAAGAATCTGAAATCCAAGGGGGAAAGCTCGCTTTTGCCCATGTTTTCCATGGCCTGGCGCGTCAGTTCATAATTCACTCCGTACCGTCCGCCCTCATGAGTGCTTTCCTTCAGAATAAAACCTCCGGGGGGAACTGTATTGATTGCCCCCGTACGGATTTCCCTGGCTCTCCACGGAGCATGCACGGAAACATACGCCAGCTCGGAAACATGGAGAAACTGCATGGTTCCCCCTCGCAGATTAGTCCCCACCCGCACATCGCTCCCATTGGAGAAAGCCAGGCGGCTGCGCGCCAACGTACGGGGTTGCCATTCCCCCTTTTTTTCCACGCCGGACAGGCTCTTGATTCTCTCTCCCAGCCGGGCCAGGGCCACATCCATCGCAGAGGGGTTGGGCGGCACGTAATCCAGATGGTCCCAGGCAAAATGCAGCTTGGCCAGTTTCTGCTGGGCGTCCGGCAGGCTTTTATCAATGATTCCGCAATGAAAATTGGACCGGAACAGGCTCATATCCAGCATCAACATGGCCACATACGTAGAAATGCCCAACTGGCGCGCCTTCAGGATGTCATTCCTGTACCACAGCCGCTCATGCAGCCGCCTCTGCGCCCTGTTCAGGGAAAAACGCTGGAGCTGACCGGCTTTATTTTCTATCCAGTACAGGTGTTCCAGCCTCCAAAGCTGGCTGGACAGGACGGACTGCCACGACAGGCTCCATGATTCCGTCAAATGATTAGAATTTTCCATACTCCTCTATTAATTCTTTCAACAGGGCTCCTTCCCTGGTCATCCCCTTCTGGGCCTCCGTCCCCTTGTCCAGGGGAAGGCGGTATGCCAGTGGATCGTTCAGCACGTGGGAAACGAACCGGAGTGCCTGCACCATCACGGGATCAAGCAGATCAAGTTTTCCTTTCAAATAACTCTCACGTACGCCCAGTTCTTCATACATCCTGATTACATCCTCCATGAAGCATCCCACAGCCTGTCTTCTGTTCCACCACCATCGTTCCTGAGCATCCGCATCCCCCAGCGTTTCCAAAATCCGACCCAGGAACCGGGTACGGCTCGCCCGTGAATCTTCCGGGGAAGGTTCCTCTCCGGCTCCCGTAAAACACTCCAGCGGAATATAGGAATCCCGTTCGGACACCGCAGGCGCTCCCCGGCTGTCCAGATAAACGCCGTTCCATGCATGTACCACGTAGGGCGCGCGTGCCTGCCGTACGGGACTTTCCGGAATGCCCGGCATCAGGCGCACGGTATGCCCCGGGTCGTCCGGGTCACGGTAAATCACGCAGTTGGCATACATCGCGCGCGCTTCCTCCGGCTCAGGAAGAAAGGGAAGCATGCCGCCTCTCAGTTCCTCCTGCCTGCGGTCCAGAACACCAATCAGGGAAATGGCCTCATCCAACGGGAGTTCCCGGTTCCAGACAGACGTCACCCCCCCGGGAGCCGCTCCGGAATCAATCCGGTAAATCTTCCCTTTCCAACTAACCCCGGATTCCGTAGCTTCCGGTCGGCCTGCAAAATCCCGCCTCACCGCATCCAGCGTCTCCACAGCCCGGACCACATCCGGACGGCTACGCCAGGCGGCAGGGGCGGGAACGCCACGCCTGACGGAAAAATCTTCTTCCACATACAGGGGCGCTTCCAGAATGGGTTCCGGAAGATGTTCTCCCAAAGCCTCCAGGGAAACATCCTTCGCGCGCAGAGGTCCCAATCCGGTCCGGAACGGCTTTTTCACCAAATGCAGGTACAGGCCGGGATGTTCCGGATCCGGACGCCAGGAATTCAGCTGGGGGAACTCCTGAAGCGCCCGGGACAGTTCCCTCATGCGGCTTTCCGCCAGCCGCTCCATCCTGCGTACGGAACCGCCCGCGTATCCGTCCAGCGCGGACAGGGAACGCACCAGTCCCTCTTTCACGTGATCCGGAACGGTAAACAACAGCCGTCCGGACATCAGGCTGTGAGAGTACCGCTCCACCATGGGGAGGCGGACCTCCCCTCCGGCCGGATCCCAGGCACGCTCCGCCCGTATGCGTTCATTCATACCAACCGTCTCTCGGAGCATTCCCATAAACTCGGCAGTGTCCGCATCCTCCCTCAGCGTTTTCTTCAGCAATCCGGCCCGGCGCACCAATTCCTCAAGAGGTTCCGGAACCCTGTCAGGCATTGCGGCCCCGTAACGCGCCCAGGAAGCCACCGTTTCCGGTACGGTGTCATGATCCAGATGGGCAAAAAAATACTCCTTGGACAGCTGGGACAACTCTTCAATCAGTTCCGTTTCCCCTGGGAGCTTCCTGCGGCGCGGCACACGTTCCAAATGTTTCAACATCTCCCAAGCGCCTTCCGGGGAAAGCTGATCCGTGCGCATCAGCCGGTCCCATACGACTTCCGCCTTGTCTTCGATCAAAGCCAGGGGATTGGCCGTATTATGAAGCCTCAGCCGGTGCATTACCAACCCCTTGGCTGAGGAAACGGGCAAATTATCCGCATCCACGCCCAGCCTCTGTACGGAACCCACATACTTTTCGTGAATATTCATGCGCTCCAACAGGGCATCACGGCTCATCAGCGTTTCAGCGGCAAGGCGCCCCCGGCCCGTCACCTCCAGACGATCCCCGGACCCCACCGCTCCGCGCACGCCGTAACCAGCTTTCAGCATATCCGCCACCGCCATGGCCGTCAGGCTGTCATACAGGCAGGGGAGCCGCCCCCCCTGCACGTTTTCCAACCCGGTGGTCAGCCTCAGATAATTGGTATCCCATTCCGGCCGCCCGTTATGGGCATGCCATTCCCAGCTACGGATCAAATCCCTCTTAGCCGAGCAGGCGGCAGAAAACATCATGGAAACATTGACCATCAGGTCCGCTTCCGCCGCCTCCCGAGAAGGATGCCAGTCCGACCACCTTCCATTGGGATACTTTACTCTCCACAGCCTTTCCGCCCCTTCCCCTCCGGGTGAGGACTGGAACAGGCGCGGGGTCAGCAGGAGAAGACTCTCCACCGCTTTCCGCGTCCCCGGATAAATACGCGGCGAAACCTGTTCCGGACCGGCATGCAGCCGCGGAGCATCCAGCACAGAGGCATAACGGGCCACGTTCTCCGGCGCCACCTCCAGAAACCGGGCCAGCAACCGCCCGTAACTCTCCACGGGCGTATAGCCGCGCCCCACATGCACGTCAAATTCCTTCATGTTGGGAAGTACGTGGTACAGGCTGTTCACATCCGCCTGGATTCCCCATACCATGCGGTTCATCTCCCGCAGCTCAGGGCTTACCCCATGGCGTTCCTCTCCGCCAAGAGAAGCCATCATGCCGCTCATCCTGGCCAGGGCGGAGGGAAGGCCGTCCGGATTAAAAGATTCAGACAACAAATCCGGAGCATTCAGCAACGCACTCCCTTCCTCCAGCCACCGGCGCGCCCTGCCGCAGGCGCCTTCATCCCGGCAAAACGACTTCCATAAACGAAAAGCCACATGCCCGGACGCCTCTTCATGCGGCACGCCGTGTACCCGTTCCATCACTCCTTCATAAACATTGGCTCGTGTCCGCAGATCCATATCCTCCGTAACGGCGTCCCAGTCCCTGCCGGAAAAACCCGCACGGCGTCCCGCCTCTTCCGGATAAGCCAGCAGCAACATCCTGTACGGCCGATAGGAGCGCTTCTTCAGCCTGTCCGCCACAAACGCTCGGCGCAAAGCATCCGCATGAATATCATATTCCTCCGCATTCCTTAAACGCCATGGGATTTCCCGTCCGTTCCTGTTCCGGACCAGACCCAAATCTTCCTCTTCCATACGGCCCAGAGTCTCATACCAGGAAGAAAGAGCCTCCTCTACGGAAGGCCGGCCCTGCGTTCGCTTCATCTCCACACCGGGAGCCGGTTCCGCCGCATAAACAAGCTGCCCGTCCGCTGCGGCGGCTTCACCCACGCGGGGCAGACCGGCACGCAACAGCCACTTGGTTCTGGCCGTAACATAATCCGGATGAGGAAAAAGCTTTTTCAACACCGCTTCCGATTCGGGGAAATCCCGCATCTTCCAAGGCTTTGTACGTACAGGAGAAGGCAAATCCAAAAAATCTCTCACATCCTGTTCCGTCTTCAAAAAAGGCTCTCCGGCTTCATCCAGGGCGCGAGACCACTCCAAAGCCTTCCTAGAAATGTACAAAGACCCCCACAGCGGAGAATTACGCAGGGACTTCTGCAACAATTCCCCGGCACGGTTTACATCCTTATCCTGCAAAATCCTGGAAACCGTTTCATCCGGAATTCCGAATACTTTCAGAGGGGAACCGTCTCCAAGCAGCATTCCGGCATGGCGGAAATGGTTCAGAGCGACCTTTCCCGCGCCTATCAGCAGGAAAGGCATCATCATGACGGCCTCCCTCAACTGGTCATCCGCGGAAGCCTGTCTGGCTTTCCATCCCTCCCAGTCCACACCGGACGCCTTATTCGTAAGAGCTCCCACGCCTTCCTGAACGACCATGGGCGTCAACTCCATCAATTTATTTTCCGCCTCCATCTTCACGGCATCCGCCGCAACGGCTCCCATTCCGGGAAAAAACGCACCAGGATTCCCTGATGCGGGCCTCATGGCCCGGAACGCCCGCATTCCCTGCCCCAACATCTTCTGGCCCAGTTTCGTCATTCCGAAGGAAAGCAAGGTATTCACCCCGCCGGAGACGACAGCTCCCCCCATCTGGGCATCAAACACGCCGTCCGGGTTCATGCTCCGGGCCTCCGCCATATGGCGCCCCGTCTCCCCCGCCATCAACATGCCAAGCCCGGCAGGGCCGCAAAACGCCAAAGCCGTGGACGCTCCCTGCTGGGCCATGTCCACCAGCATCTCCCGGAACCAGGGGGAATCCTTTCCCCCACGCAGCGGGGCAAACTCCATCCTGGCAAAATTCCTCAGTTCTTCAAAACTCCGGGAATAATTGTCCAGCGCCTCCTTTTCCCGTCCCTCCGGCAGGAGCCATGCTGCGCCGTTTACGGCCAGCTGGGCCGCATTCTCCGCAACCTCTGCCGCACCGCGTTTAAGCGCCCCCCCCAGGGCATCCCGAAAGGCGGGACGGGAACGCAAATAGGGAGCCATCATGCGGAACACCTTCTGACGGTCTCCATCCCCCAGGGAAGCCAGGCAATCCACGGCGCGTATGACGTCCGGAACTCCGGCAACGGCTTTCCGGTTCAGCTGTATGGCGGGAAAACCTTCCTTCACCGGCTCCTCACTGGCTACCAGCCCCTCCAATCCCTTGCGGATGATCCCGGCGGCATCCGCCAGACGGTTCCTGTCATCCAGAGCATCGGATACGGCCCTGCCTTTCAATTGTCGCGCCACAGCCTGCAAATCTTCCGGCCATGCGGAAATGGCTTCCCTTCCCCGTTCGTCAGGAACCGTTCCGCCACCGGACAGAGCACGTTCATACTCTTCCTGGTATAATTCAAACAAAGCATCCCTCCGGGAAAGGTGTACCTGATTGTGCATGGAAACTGCCACGAACAATTCGTCATCAGACTTGCCGGACGCTCCATACTGCCGCGCCACCTGTTCCCGGATACTCTTCCAGTCCCTCCGGATGCGTTCACGGGGAATCGCGCCAGAATCCGCCACCCAGGACTGCATGACGCACGCGGCAATTCTTTCCCGGTCCGCCGTCCCTTCCGGATACATCGCCTCCGCTTTCAGCCTCACTTCCCGCGGAATGGTCATCACATCCCCCGTCAATACGCTATTCCAATATTCTTCCCTTTCCGACTCCCGTTCCGGGAATTTTTCCGTGCCGGAAGGTACGGAAAACACTGCGTTCCCTTTCCGAATATGGCTTTCCCCCACAGTTCCGGGAACCGCTTCCGGAAAACTCCCTTCCAGCGGGAGCGCCCCTGTCTGTTCCCTGGTTCCATTATCTTCCATCATCACTTTCCTTCTTTTCCGTTATTCATATCTGAAAACCCCACCCAGCCGGCATCCTGGAGGCGTTTCTCTTTCTCAAAAACCTTTTCCATCTCCGCAGCCGGCTGCTCCGGGGCCCTCTTCACCGCCTCTGCCAATTCCGTCTGGACACGCTTCCATTCCTCTGCCGCACGGGCATCCTCAGGCGGCCCCCATGCGCCATTCCGAAACATGGCGGACAGGCGACGGGAAGCAGCGCGGCGCAATTCGCGGGGTATGCCCAACATCACCTCGCGTCGCCGGAGAAGCCTTTCCACCTGAACGGCAGGCAAACCTGAAGTGGCCACTTCTATCAGGGCGTCAGCATCTTCCTCCCCTCCGCAATCCTCATCAATCAGCGAGGTCATGCGGCACAACAGCATAT
This sequence comes from Akkermansia sp. UNK.MGS-1, assembly GCF_000980515.1. NCBI lineage: Bacteria > Pseudomonadati > Verrucomicrobiota > Verrucomicrobiia > Verrucomicrobiales > Akkermansiaceae > Akkermansia > Akkermansia sp. UNK.MGS-1. The sequence goes on from NZ_LBCB01000040.1 coordinate 147,650, forward strand.
CGTCCTCCGGAATGCTGATACCGGAAAATTCCGCCGTCTGCCTCCGGTCACGGGAAGCCGTATAACGCCTTAGCTGCTCGGAACTGATCAAGCCATGCTTTTCAGCATTCGCCAATCCGTCATCCCGCAGCAACCCGCCGCCGGACACGGTGGCCGCCAGAGCATCCGCATAACGCCGCTTCAACTCCCCATACGCTGCCGCAGCCTCTTCCGCCACCTTCTTTTCCTCCGGAGTTTCCGGCATCTTCTCCTGCCGGGAAACGATGCTTACAGCGGCCGCCGGATCACGGCGGACCTCCTCCACCGCCCGGTTCAGCGCTGCGCGGGAATGCGCTTCCTCCGCCATGCGGGAAGCCTCCTCTCCCGTTACAAATATTCCGCTGCCCTCCTTAATCCTGCGTTCGGCCAGAGCGGCCTCTCCCTGCTCCACGGCAGACTCCACCCCCCCGGCCCAATACCGGCGCGCCTCCTCCAACTGCCCCAGATGGGACATCTTCTGCAAATAAATGCTCCCGGCAGTCTCCAGATTCTCTCTCGCCATGGCCACGCGCTCCCTAACCGGGCCGGACATACGGGCAGGCAGATAGGAAGGAAGCCGTTCTGACAGCGCCTTCTTCCATCTCTCCTGAAGGTGTTCCGAATCCCCTCCGGCTTCCAGCTCCCGCATCACGTCCTGTTCAAAACGATACATCCCGTCACGGGCCTGCGCCCATTGGCCGGCATCCCTCACCTCCTGCATTTCCTTCAGCGCGGTTCCCGCCACTCCGGACACATCCATCACGCCCGCCGCCAGATCCCGCACACTGGCGGCCTGTGCTTCAAAAGCATTCAACGGAATCACGCCGGACAAATCCGGAGCCACATGCAACATTCCAAAATCCTGTATTCGTATAGCCATCTTTAACGGCTTCCAAGCTAAAGAGCGGATGGAACGCACGGCATCCATTCCAAACCGTCACCGTCCGGCACTTGCCGCTTGCCAAAACCGGGCCGTTCCAACACAATCACCCCTATGACCCGCATTCGTTTCACCGCCGCATATGACGGACGCCCTTATCTGGGCTGGCAAAGCCAGCCGGGAGGCCGTACCGTCCAGGACGTGCTGGAACGAGCCTTTTCCGGACTCTTTGGAACCCCCTGCCGTATCCACGGTTCCGGCAGGACAGACGCCGGCGTTCATGCTCTGGGCCAGGTTTTTCATGCAGACGCTCCGGATACCCACCGCATTCCTGCGGACAAATGGCCTGCCGCGCTCAACACGCGCCTTCCCCGAACCATCCGGATTACCCATGCGGAATACGTTCCTCCCGGTTTCCATGCCCGGTTCAGCGCCACGGGAAAAACCTACCGTTACTGCATTTCACGCGCACCCATCCTCAACCCTTTTGACGCCGGGCTGGCCTGGCACCGCCCGCTGGCATGGAGCGTGGATATTCTGGAACAGGCGGTACACCTATTCCGGGGAACGCATGACTTCACTGCTTTTGCCGCCCTGCGCGGCAATGAACCGCGCCCTATTCCGGAGGGTTACTTCCGCCGAACCATCACGCAGACACAAGTGGCACAGACAGGGGAACATGTCTTCATCACCTTTACCGGAACGGGCTTCCTCTACAAAATGGTGCGCCTCATGACGGGAGCCGCCCATGAAGCCGCACGTGGAAAAATAACGCTGGAAGAACTGGCTCGCCTCATCAACGCTCCGCTCCCGGATGACAAAAGCCCGTTTTGCGCCCCGCCGGACGGACTCACGCTGATGAGGGTCCATTACCCGGAAGAAACGTTCGGAGACAAAAAGAAAATAAACTGAAAACAGCCGTCCTTCTAGACGCGTGCCGTACCGTACAGCCCTTCCCTCCTGATCAGCGCCTCCACTTTCCGGTTCAGATGGGGAACCGGACATACGCCCGAACGCAAATCATGCCGTATGCGGGTGGAAGAAGCGGGTTCATCCCCTTCTATGAAAAGGGCGCGCACCCCTTTCCTGGGTGATGGAACCCCGCCGCGGCGGTAAACAATGAACGTCACCAGGCTGGACAAATATTCCCAGCGTCCCCACTGTTCCAGAGAATCCCACTGATCCTTGCCCATCAGCCAGAACAATTCTGCACCGGGATAACGCTCCGCCGTCCTCTCAGCCACCCTCCACGACCACGAAGGAGGCGGAAGTTCCAAATCCGTCCGGTCAAGCATGGCCCAATCCAGCCCTTGAACAGCCAACTCAATCATCCGGCAGCGCTGGTCATCCGTCACGGAGGGGGCCTGCTCCTTCAGCGGAGACAGGGAACACGGCATAAACAGCACGCGGTCCATTCCGCAATATTTCCGAGCATGCTCGGCCATGCAAACGTGCCCCTCATGCACGGGATCAAACGAACCGCCGAAAATACACAGCTTCACCGTCATCCACCAGAAGTCAGAGTCCTTCCGTTCCCTTGTAAGGCAGAAACCCGCCGATGGGAACGCGCACCATCCTTTTCTCCAGAGGCAGGCGGCGGAAGCGGGTAATAAAATCCGTCAGGCGGCCGTAATTGCGCTCCGTCTTGGGAATCCCCTGATGGCCGCAATTCACATCCGGATTGTAATGCAGCTCCACATGAAGATGGGCCGGATACATGCCGCGGTTCGTGCCGATAGTGCCCACCTGGGTGCCGCGCAGCACCAACTGCCCCAAAACAACGTTAATATCGTTCAAATGGGAATAAAGCGTCTGGCAGCAAAGAACCTTTCCGGACTTGGGTTCGCGGAAAGCATGGCGCACAATCACCACCTTTCCCCACGCGCCCCGGGCGTCCGCCGCATAAGTTACCACCCCGTGGCCTACGGAATAAACGGGATCGCCCAAATCGGAATTGCCTCCTTTATTGCCGTTCCAATCCTCACCCATGTGACGGGGGCTTTTCAGACGCAGACCGCGGGACCGGTAATAGCCGTTGCCGTCAGGCTTTCCTACCGGAAAATCAAAACCGTCACAAAGAGGAACAAGCGCAAACTTGCTGTCCCGCCGGGCCATGTAAACGGGAGCGCTCTCGCTGATCAACGCGGAACCGGTCAGAAAAACCAGCGCCAGCAGTAAAAAACGGAAATAGGACATGGGAACGAAAGTCCTTTGTATGCTAAACGGCTCCCTACTCCGTATCAAGCGGAATTCCCCGCATGTCGGAGTTAGAATTCACTAACACGCTCCCCCATGTTTCCCACTTCCTTTCAACTTGACAGCAAAGCCTCCGTATGAAAGAAGGGAGGAGCGATTTTCGTATTTTTCAACACACTTTTTTCCGCATGAACAAACTAACCACACTCTTCCTCGGAACGGTTCTCTCTTCCTCCATGCTGCCCGGCTGGACCGCAGCACCACCCAAACCATACGGCGCGATTCCAACACCCGCCCAAATCAACTGGCAGCGCATGGAATTCTACGGCTTCATCCACTTTGGCCTGAATACGTTCACGGGACGGGAGTGGGGTTACGGCGATGAAGACCCGAAAATTTTCAACCCCACGGATTTCAATGCCTCCGATATCGTCTCCACCTTTAAAAAAGGCGGAATGAAAGGAATGATTTACACGGCCAAACATCATGACGGCTTCTGCGCCTGGCCCACCAAATCCACGGACCACAACATCACCAAGAGCCCTTGGAAAAACGGAAAAGGAGATGTAGTCCGGGAATTCGCCCTTGCCTGCAAAAAGCACGGCATCAAATTCGGCACCTACCTCAGCCCCTGGGACCGCAACAACGCGGATTACGGCAAGGATGGCTACCTGGACGTTTACTATAAACAAATCCGGGAACTGCTGACCAATTACGGGCCTGTCTTTGAAATCTGGTTTGACGGAGCCAACGGAGGAGACGGCTATTACGGAGGAGCCAGGGAAAAGCGCAATATCGGTGACGCGGAAAAATACTACAACTTTGAAAAAATCGTGGAAATGATCCGCAAAATCCAGCCCAGCTGCATCATCTGGGGAGCGGGCCACTACGGAGACGCCCGCTGGGGAGGCTCCGAAAAAGGCCACGTCAATTATCCCCATTGGAGCACTGTAGGGCTGAACGGCGGGGGCGGAGGCACCGGAAAACGCGGCGGAGAACGCTGGGTGCCTGCGGAAGGAGACACCACCATCAACCATGCCGGCTGGTTCTGGCACCAGGGACAGGCATCCCGCGTCAAATCCCCTGAAGAACTTATGCAGGTATGGTTTGATTCCGTAGGCCGCGGGGCCAACCTCATTCTGAACGTGGCGGCGGACAAAACGGGCAGACTGGATCCTGCGGATGTCAAATCCCTGCTGGAATTCAAAGAACTGCGCGACAAGCTATATGCCAGGGACTACGCGTTGGGAGCAACCGTCACAGCCAGCCAGACGCGCGGCAACGACAAAAAATTCTCGCCCTCCAACATGACGGACGGCAACATTGAAACTTACTGGGCCGTGGAAGATGACAACCTGACCCCCACCGCCGTTATTACGCTGCCCAAACCCGCCACTTTCGACGTCATCCGGCTGCGCGAACAAACACGTCTGGGACAACGCGTGGACTCCTTCAATATTGATGCTTTCGTCAATGGCAAATGGGTTTGTATCGACAATGAAGGGAAAACCATCGGCAACCAGGTCATGCGCCGCCTGAACCGCCCCATCACTACCCAGAAACTGCGCCTGCGCATCACGGGCAGCCAGGCCACTCCCTGCATCTCGGAATTCTCCCTCTTCCGCCAGCCTGCGGGCGCCGTGCGGCCCTCCATCTTCCGCCGCGGAGACAACCTCGTCATCATTGCGGACGGCAAAAATAAAATCCTGTACACGACGGACGGCAGCGAACCCAAAGCAGGATCTCCCGTTTACAGCCAGGGTGCTAAATTTACGGAAAGCGGCATTGTCAAGGCTCGCTGCCAATTCTCCAATGGTAAATTGGGCCCTGTCAGCCAGGCCAAATTCGGCATCAGCAAAACCGGATGGAAAGTGAAAACCGCCACATCCGGGAATGCGGCGGCGGCCATAGACGACAATCCGGAAACCTCATGGCTTGCCAAGGCGGAAGCGCCTCAATCCTTTGTGGTGGATATGGGAAAACCGTACCAGGTTTCCAGCTTCTCCTACCTGCCCAGACAGGATGGAAAAACCTCCGGCATGACGGATAAATACCAATTTGAAGTAAGCGCGGATGGGAAAAACTGGACGAAAGTGGCGGAAGGGGAATTCTCCAACCTGCGCGCTAACCCCATTGAGCAATCCGTTAATCTCAAAAACATGAACGAACCCGTGCGTTACTTCCGCTTCATCGGCACCAGTTCTCTGGACGGCAACAGCGCTTCCGCTGCGGAAATAAACGTTTTCGGCACTCCCGCAGGCAAATAAAAACTTCCCTGACTTTTCTCACCAGGGCATTCCGGTTTTTTACGGCCGGAATGCCTTTTTTGCGGCACGAACCCATTTGCAAAACAGGCTCCGGCAGACAAACCGGCATCAAGGAAAACGGGAAAGGACAGGCCAGAATTCCGTCCAACTCCCCCTGCAGCGCTTCAATAGGCTGGGAATGTCCCGTATATCGCCGCAACGGCCAAAAGTCCAAAGGGACGGCTCCTGCATAGCTGCCTTTTTCAGCCACCGCCGGTATGCGGAACATATTGAAATCGGAAAAAGCCCTGCAACCCCATGCCAACGGCAGAACCCCGGGAAAAACGCCTACCGACTGAAATCAGCCACGATATCATCTCCGGAAGGCTTCTGTTCCATTTCCTGTTTGTACGAACAATCTTCTCCCTGCCGTCGGAAAACCTGGCGCTTTTCCTTACATCGTAAAATCTATTTTAAGCAAACAACGGGAAGACCCGGTCAACTCAGCGAGGGATTTCCGCAAAACAGAAGCTTTCCTTTTCAAAAATCAGGTATGAAAAAGGGCGCATCCTTTTGGATGCGCCCTGTGCAAATCATGCCGGCGGCGAATTTACTCCTGGCCGCTGAAATCAGGCGTGAGGATCAGGAACTGGTCGCTGATGTCCTTGCCCCTTCTCTTGGGAATGAAGGTATCCTGAAGGTTGTCGTTGTCGTCCAGTTCCAGGGTCTTGGCACTCTGGGCAGTCGTGAAAATCAGAACCTTGCCGCGGAAGCTTTCCGGGTCAAAACGCACGGCATTGCCAGCCACAACGGTGCTGCCGTCTTCACCAGGAAGCACGGAAGTGACCATCAGGGGATATTCCCCCACGGAACTTCCAATACCCACTTTCTTGTTATTGTCACCCTTGCGCATGACGTAGGAAATACCCACTTCACCGGGGGTCAGGGCCTGACCGTCGTAAATTTCACCGTTGGGAGTAACGGTGGAACCGCCGGAAGGAGTCTGAACCTTGGCGTAGAAGTTGCTTTCGGAAACAGACTCATTGCCCAGAAGCTGACGGAAATAGTCATTGGAAGTATCGCCCTGAAGTGCGCCCAGGCCGCTCATATAATTATGCTGGGCAACAACGCGGTCGGCAGTGATGTCATCGGGGAAATTGCCCAGTTTGCTGTTGGATTTGAACTCGTTCATCGCCACGCCCACGTTCTTCATGTTGGTCAGGGCCTGCATCTGGTCGCCTTTGTTGATCTGGTTCAGGATAGGACCATAGGCCACGGAAGCCAGCAGGGCGATAATGGCAATGACAACCAAGAGTTCAATCAGGGTAAACCCCCTGCGTAACTGGTGTGTTGCAAAAGATACTTTCATTGTTGGATATGATGGAATGTTTACAGTTTAAGAAAACCGTACGTGGTTATCTATGTTCGTTTCTACTATTAACGCGATTTCCCAGTCAGGACAAGCATATTCTCATAAAAATCTTGGTCCTGCAAGGAGTGAAAACTCTGCCGCAGCCCCCCTGCAAAAGGCCCGGAAAATACCGGGCCATGGGGAAAAATCCTACCTGCCGCTGCCGAAAAAGGAACTCAACCCTTCCAAAGCTCCGACGGACGGCCTGTCCTCCTCGGCAATCACCTGCCGCTGGAGTTCCGCGATCTCTTCCAGCCCCTTGCGGCCTAATTCCAGCATCCGGTTCATCTGATCCTCCGTGAACACGGCCTCTTCACCGGACCCCTGCACCTCCACAAACTCTCCCTGGTCGGTCATCACCAGATTCATATCCACTTCCGCATCCTTATCCTCCACATAGCAGAGATCCAGCAGAGCCTCTCCCTCCAGTATTCCCACGGATACGGCGGAAACCAGCCTTTTCATGGGAGACTCCGCCAGCTTTCCTTCCGCGACAAGCTTGTTCACGGCAATGGCCAGAGCTACGGAAGCCCCGGTAATGGAAGCGGTGCGGGTACCGCCATCAGCCTGTAAAACGTCGCAATCCACCCAAATCGTGCGCTGGCCGATCTTGCCCAGATCCACGGCCGCCCTCAGGGAACGGCCGATCAGACGCTGGATCTCGCTGGAACGTCCGTCCAGTTTCCCCGCCGTAATATCCCGGCGTTTACGGTCAAGCGTGGAATAGGGAAGCATGGAATACTCCGCCGTCAGCCATCCTCCCTCCACACGCTGAACCTTCATCCAGCGGGGTACATCCTCCTCAATCGTAACGGCGCAAATCACCTTGGTGCGTCCGAAAGTCACCAGCACGGAAGCCGTGGCATTCGGGGCGATACCCGTTTCAAAGCTGATCGGACGCAACTGGTCCACAAGTCGTTTATCCTGACGTTCCATGCGGGGAATCATGACGGATACCGTCATCTTTTTCAAATGGAAAGATGGAATTCCCGTTCCAAACCGCTAATATCCCTCCCATGAAACACCCTCGTACCCGTGTGGCCGTCATTGACGTGGTGGCCCTTTCCCGCCAGATGATGGAACACATGCCGCGGCTCTCCGCCTGGGCGGAGGGGCGGAACGTTTCCTCCTTCCCTCCGGCCTTTCCGGCCCTTACCTGCTCTGCCCAGAGCACCTACGTGACAGGGCTTTCCCCGCGGGAGCACGCCATTCCCGGCAACGGATGGTACAACCGGAACATGTGTGAAATCCAATTCTGGAAGCAGTCCAACAAGCTGGTGCAGGGCCCGCGCCTCTGGGAGAAACTGAGGGAACGGTACGGTTCCGGCTTCACCTGCGCCAAACTTTTCTGGTGGTACAACATGTATTCCACGGCGGACTGGACCATCACGCCGCGCCCCATGTACCCGGCGGACGGCCGCAAGATCTTCGACATTTACACCCAACCCATGGAACTCCGGGAAACCATTAAAAAGGATCTGGGAGAATTCCCCTTCCCCACCTTCTGGGGCCCCATGGCAGGGATTCAGTCCTCCCAATGGATAGCAGACTCCGCCCGGTGGGTGGAACGGAAACATCGCCCTGACCTCAGCCTCATCTATCTGCCCTATCTGGACTATGACCTTCAGAAATTCGGACCGTCCTCGACCCAGGCTGCCCACGCGGCAAAGGCTATGGACGGTCTTCTCTGCGACTTGATCGACTTTCTGGAACGGGAAGGCGTCACCCCCGTCGTCCTCAGTGAATACGGTATTTCCGACGTATCCCGCAGCATTGCCCTCAACCGCCTCTTCCGGGAACAGGGCTGGATCACCGTCAAACCGGAAATGGGTACGGAAATGCTGGACTGCGGCGCCTCCCGCGCCTTTGCCGTGGCGGACCACCAGACTGCCCATATCTACATCAATGATCCTTCCGTAAAAGAAGAAGTGAAAGCACTGCTCTCCGCCACACCCGGAGTGGAAGAAATCAGGGAAACGGACTTCTCCGGCCTTTTTTCCGCGGCTCTGGAACGCCTGCCGGAATTCACCGCCGTCGCAGCCCCGGATGCATGGTTCACCTACTATTACTGGCTGGATGACACCAAGGCGCCGGACTTCGCCCGCTGCGTGGACATCCACCGTAAACCCGGCTATGACCCTGCGGAAATGTTCTTTGATCCGAGCCTTACCCTCCCCATGTTCCATGCCGCCGCCTTTCTGCTGAAAAAAAAGCTGGGGTTCCGCGCCCTGATGAAAGTTATCCCCCTCAATGGCGACCAGGTGAAAGGTTCCCATGGCAGAGACCGGGTGCCTGCAAACCAGCAGCCCGTATTCATCGGCCCGGCCTTCCTGCCGGAAATCCATGCCGCTGAGGATGTCCATCAAGCCATCCTCTCCGTCTTTGAAAAAGAATAATAGCGGTTCCCCTCAGCGGGCATCCGGACGGGGGTCATATTCCAGGCCGGGAACCTCCCGGTAATGAATGCCGTCCCACAGGACGGGAATGCAGCAGAAAAACCAGCTTCTCTGGCCGTCGTCTCCCTTCCAGTGCCCGAACACGCTGCGGATCAATACACGGTTCAACCCCTTGCGGAGCTTGATCTTTACAGGAGGGCGGAAAAAATACCCTTCCCAGGTCAGAGGAGATTCTTCAATGCGCCCCTTTCCCCACCCCGTCCAGGGCAGGCTCTTGAAAGGCCACCTGGGAGGGTTCACGCGCCTTCCGTTCAACCATACGTCCCCGCCGGAAAAATCCCAGCTTCCCTGTTCAGGGGCGCGTGCGCTACGGTACCCGCCTGAATGCCCCCACATGCCGTTCAGGCCAAACATCAGCCACACCTCCTGCTCCCTGGGGCTGCGGATGAAAGTCAGAGCATAGCAGGTTCCATCCTCCTTTCCAACCTCCCTTGACATCAGCGTGGGCCAGTGGTCCGTCCGGTACTGGTTCCGGTGCATGTTGAACATCGCAAAAAGATGCCTGACATGTACGGCGGCGCCGTAAACAGGAGTCTTCTTCCAGGCCAGTATCCTGTCCCCGTCCCTGTAGGAAGGGGTTATTCTTCTTTCCGGTTCAAAAGAGGTATCATTCTTCCCCCGGTGGTCGAATGGCCCCACCAGGCTCCAGGCAACGTCCGCCTGTTTCACATAGGCAAAAGGAACGCCTTGGAAAAAATGATCACGATGGAAAGCCAAACGCTGTTCAAACTCCCGGAATTCCTTCCAGCCGTCCGTTCCCCTGGGGGGAAGCTGGGCCATATAATCCCTCCTCTTGGTAGCGCTTCCGCGCCAGACACGCTCTGCAAACGTCAATGCACAAGGATAAAACGGATACTGTTCCAGCACCCGCCTCTCACTGCTCAGGTTTCCGTCGCACCACACGGGCATGATGGCCCCCAACGCCTTATCATCCCCTTGAGGCACCTCGCAGGGCTGCTGGAAAAACACCTGGTACACGCCGGACTGGGAATCCGCCCAGTCAATGTAAAAACCATTGCTGTCGATGCGCTTCATATTCTTATCCATCCTGGTGTCGGCCTCGTTCTCTCCCCAGCACATCAATACGGAATCCTTATCGTGCGGGCCGCCCGGAGACCACACGACCACCTCCTTGCCCTTCCCGCGGATATGCTCCGCCATGCGTGGGATAAAATCCTTCATGGAAATGTGCGCCTCGTCGGACCCCATGTGGAAAAACCTCCCGGGAAACAGGGAAACGGCCTCGTCCACGACATCCTTCAATATGGAAACACCTTTCTCCGTCTGCATGCCGGTCTTCATGGCCCTGGCAAAAGGCTGGCTGTGTCCCGGCATGTCAATCTCCGGAATCACCTGGATATTCAGCCGGGCGCAATAATCCGTCAGATCCTTCAATTGAGCCTGTGTATAAAACCGCCCCGGGAGCCGGGACTTCCAATGAAAAGCCCCATCCGTCAGGGCCGGATACTTCTTCACTTCCAGCCTCCATGCGGGATCATCCGTCAAATGAAGATGCAGCGTATTAATCTTATAGCGGGAAAGACGGCGCATCACATCCTTGATCAAGGCAGGAGACATATAATAACGCCCCACATCCAGCATAATTCCCCGCAGGACGAAAGCGGGTTTGTCACTAATACGCACAACAGGCATGGCAAATTCCCCTTCTCTATTGAAAACCAGTTGCCGCAGCGTTTGAAGAGCGTTAAAAAAACCGCCAAAACTTCCTCCCTGACGGTTGCTTTTCCCAATCCGACGGACAGGTCATACCCCTCTCCTTTCATCCTGGCGTCCGGAAACAATTCCCATGTCATGGCACCTTCAGCAGCCCCCCCACTATTCAGGGAACCCTGAATGCCGGAAGTCCTGAATATGTCCTTGATCTCCTTCATCAAATCATCCCTGCCAGGAACATCCGAACCAACCTTCACATGAACGCTCCTGAAACCTGCCTCGCCCGCGCCCCTGACGACTTTGGAAGGATATGGAATAAGCGCGGGGGAAGAAAACTCCGGCACAGGCGCGGTAACCACCCCTCCGGCCAGCGGCCCCCATGAAAAATAAATCAGCAAGGCAATAAAAAACCGTACGGGAATGCTGAACACTCTGAACAAAAGCATTCCTTAACTACGGCATTCCATCTCCGCTCCTGTCAAAACAGGGCTTTCTCAACTGGGAAACCAAATGCTTTTCCCATCCTCTCCAACACCGACATGCTTATTCCTCCATATCGCTGTTTCCCTCCGCAAATCCGGCAATAACGAACGGGCGTCTTCGCTATCGTCCCGTTCATTCGCCAGACAGACTCCTCCAGTCAGTGCAAACGTTCCAGCAGGACGTCCATGTCCATGTAATCCTGCCCGTGAATCAATTCGCCGAGAATGGGCGCATCGGAAAACTCCTCCACCATGCTCCTGTTCGTCACGCAGGCAGTATCCCATTCATCTTTCACATTATTGAACACGATGCCCAGGCATTCCAGGCCGCGTTCCTTGATTGCATTCAGCGTTAACAGGGCATGGTTGATGGCTCCCAGCTTGTTGCCGATCACCAGAAGAACAGGCAGCTTGAAATCCGCAGCCATATCGCTGAAATTCCTTCCGGGGCCAATCGGGACTTCCCATCCTCCCACCCCTTCCACCACCACGCACTCATGTGCGGCGGACAAAGCGTCATAAGCCCGCAGGATAACCTTTTCATCCACTTTCGTATTCTCCAGCCGTGCGGCCACATAAGGACACGTGGCATTCCTCAAAAAAACGGGATTCAGTTCATCCAGCGTCAGATCCTTCGTCCCGGCTTCGCGCAAAAGGCGGGCATCCTGCCTGTCTCCGCAGGCCACGGGTTTGAACCCGGCGGCATTGATGCCCGCTTCTCTTAGAGATTTGACGATCAGGCAGCTCACATAAGTTTTACCGACTTCCGTATCGGTACCGGTAACAATGAAATTCCTCATAACGGTAAATATTCAGGGATGGGATCTTCTAATCTCCTCAAGCTGCCCGCGGGAAGGCACGCCGTCATTCGTGGTCACCCAGTGATTGATGAAAGACCAGATAATCACGGCCAGCACCAGACAGAACAACTTGGCAGGCCAATTAAGCAATAGCAGTTTTTTCATTGGAAGAAGAAATATTCAGCAGCTCTTCAAGGCGTCCCTTCAACTGTTCCGGAGTCAGGTTGCGTTCCAGCTTCCCGCCTACGGCCAACGCGATAGCCCCCGTCTCCTCGGACACCACCACCACCACGCAGTCGCTCTCCTCGGACATGCCCACGCCCGCGCGGTGGCGCAGCCCCAAGGTACGGTCGCTCATTTCCTTCTGGGAAACAGGGAACACGCAGGCAGCCGCAGAAATGCGGTCGCCGGAAATCACCACGCCCCCATCGTGGAGAGCCGTCTTGGTATGGAAAATCGTCAGGGCCAGTTCCGGAGAAAAAATGGCGTCCAGCTTCACGCCGGAATCCTCAATAGGCTTCATGCTGATGCTCCTCTCAAAAGCGAACAGGGCGCCGAACCGCTGGTTGGAAAGCTTGCTTACCGCCTTGCAGAAATTATCCAGGAAATCCACCCGCTGAAGCTTGGCGAAGGAAGAAAAAAACGGGTGGCTTCCCAGCTTTGCCAGCCCCACGCGCAGCTCCGGCTGGAAAATCACCACCAGAGCCAGCGCCAGGCCGGGGGCGAAAATGCGCGTCAGTATCCACGAAATAACATTCAGCTGAAAGAAAAAGGCCAGCACCACCAGGGCCAGAAAGCAGGCGAACAGCCCCACCATGATGCGCGCGCCGCGCGTTGCGTGGAAAGCACGGTAAATCTGGTACAGGAACACCCACAGGATGAAAATTTCAACAACCGCCCGGAGCGCATCCTTGATCACAATCCAGTCCCACATGCCCAACAGGCTACACAACAACCCGGCCGAATGCAATACCGATCCTCTCGCGTTGCCGGCAGGCTCCGGGAATTTACCGTTCATCTCAGTTCCCGAATTTGAAGACATCTCTGTACGTTCCGGAGACAGATAGAAGTTCTTAAAAAGAAGAGCGGTTCTTTGGAAAATAAATAATAACAATAAATAAAAATTGGATTAAATAAACAATGTTAATCCGCATAAAGCAAGGCTTCAGAAAACTGAAATTCTCTCTGGATTTACGGCATGAACTTGCGGCGGATACACTGAAAAACCAAACAAAAAATAATCACCAGATGATAGCAATCGAACAATTAAAAGAAGTAGGGAAAATCTGGCTCGCCTGGGTAAGGCTTCAGGATCATGATCCTGCCGAAGTCACGCAAATATTTGAAAAACTTAAAGGAGAACTGGATGTAAAATTAGGAAGAGGCTGGCAAAAATATGACCCGGTAATAAAAAAAGGAAGGCCCCAATCCTATAAAAAACTCTTTCAAGAATTGGATAGTGACAGTCAGGAATCCGCAAATGCATTGATCCAATATTTCAATGAGGGAATACCGGAAGACGCTCCTGTCTCGCCAGTCATACACCTCATTCTCATCTTATGCGTCTGTGAAGTAGGACGTGGATATGGCCAGGCGCCGGACAATATGCTGGCTTATGCACATGATCTCATTGATTATCCCAATCTCACATGGAGCTCACTGCTGGACACAGCGGGAAGTTCCCCGGAGTTCGCATTTCTATGCAAGGGTGATTCCGATGAAGACTATAAGGAATAATGCATGAGCACCGTCCGCAACCGACTCACCGGTGAGCCTCCCGCACGGCATGGGTTCCCTGTATCCGGGCACAGGGAACTTCACCCCCATCGTCGGCAAAAGGGACAGCCGCAGGCGGGCTCGGGCAATTCAGAAACATAGGCGGCCCTTCCTGCCTTCCATCTGTCTCAATCCTGCGGACATCAAAAGTTGGTACATCAACTTTTCTCATCACCTCAATTTCCGGGCCAAAAACCTAGCCGCCGTCATGATAACGGACACCTTCCTTTTCCGGAAACCGAACTGCCATCAACAGGAAACCTTCCGGAAACGCTGGATTACCGCCGCATGGGGCAGATGCCCCAGAGCGACACCAGGCCGTCCTGCATCTGACGGCGGGCATCAAATAAAACGCAGGCGGCCCCTACACCCGGCAGCCTCAGACGGCCTGCCCGTCCATAATCGTAATAATGCGGTCCCCTCTCCGTGCCAGATGCTCGTCATGCGTCACAATCACCAGCGTTTTGCGGGACTCGTCCGCCAGGCCGAACAAAAGGTCCAGCACCTCTGCGCCGTTCTTCCGGTCCAGGTTCCCGGTAGGTTCATCCGCAAAAATAATGGGGGCGTCGTTCGCCAGGGCACGGGCGATTGCCACGCGCTGCTGTTCCCCGCCGCTCAGCTCGCTGGGCAGGTGGTTCAGGCGGTGGGACAGACCCACGCGCTCCATCAGTTCCCTCACATATTCCACGCGCGGCCTCCTGCCAATGGAGGAAGCCAGACAGGCGTTTTCCAGCGCTGTCAATTCCGGCATCAGCAGATAATTCTGGAAAATAAACCCCATGTTCCGGTTCCGGAACACGGCCCGGGCCGTGGCGGACAAGGCGTAAATATCCGTGCCGTCAATCGTTACCTTTCCCTCTTGCGGTGTTTCCAATCCGGCCAGCGTGTACATCAGCGTGGTCTTTCCGGCCCCGCTGGGGCCGCACAGGAACACCTTCTCTCCGGCGGCAATGTGCAAATCCACCCCATGCAGGATCTCAATGGACTTCTTGCCGATGGAATAGCTGCGGTGGAGGTTGGAGGCGGTAATCACGGGCGCAGTATAAGAAAATCCTCGCCGTATTAAAGTTCTATGTTGTCAATAAGACGCACGTCGCCGAAATAGACGGCGGCGGCCATCAGGGCCGGCTTCCGGTTCTCTGCCAGCGGCTGCATGGTCTCCGCATCCACAATCTCCAGATAATCGATGCGCGTGCCGGGTACACCCTCAATCATGGCGGCGGCATGCTCCTTCACCTTGGAGGCGTCCGCCCCGGCCTGGAACTCGTCCCGGGCCTGAAGCATAGCCTGCCGTATTACCACGGCCTGCTCCTTCTGCTCCGGCGTCAGGCGGGCGTTCCGGGAGGAATAGGCCAGACCGTTGCCATGCCTTACAATCTCCGCCCCGTGAATGCGCACCGGAAAATCCAGGTCGCGCACCATGCGGCGGATAATGGCAAGCTGCTGGTAATCCTTCTTGCCGAAAATAGCGTCCGTGGGCTGTACCAGGTTGAACAGTTTGGCAAGCACCGTGCAGACACCGGAAAAATGCCCCGGGCGGGACGCACCGCACAATGTTGTGGACAAAAAGCTTTCTTCCACGGCAATGCTGCGTTCTCCGGAATACATTTCTTCAGGAGCAGGGGAAAACACATAATCCACGCCTGCACCTTCGCACACCTCCAAATCCTTTTCAGGAGTCCGGGGATAAGTCTGAAGGTCGGAGGAATTGTTAAACTGGATAGGATTGACGAAAATACTGGCAACCACCACGCCATCCTCCCCGGCCAACTTGCGCGCCTGTTCCAGCAAAGCGCGGTGTCCGGCGTGGAGGGCCCCCATTGTGGGGACGAGAACCACATGGTCATGTTTGCGGTGGTGCTTGAGGAGGGCAGCCCTCAACTGGGCCTTGGTGGAAAATGTTTGCATGCGCCTAAAGTGGCCCCTTGATGACAAAAGTTCAATCCTGAAATATTGCTAGAAGGTTGACGCATGCCATTCCACATGTAAACTGATAAAGTCAGAAGACGCTAAAAATTATGAGATTCTTCAAAACAGCATTAGGTGTATCAGCAGCAATGGCATTAAGCGCCACGGCCAACGCTGAACTTAAGGTAGCGACGGTGGATGTGCAGAAACTCTTTGCCGACTACTACAAGACCCATGAAGCCCAGGCGGAAGTAGACAAGGCTGCCCAGACGGTACAGGAAACCAACAACACCCGCGCGGAAACCATCAAAAAGATGGAAGCGGACTTCAACGACATGGTCAAAAGGCTTCAGGATCCCATGCTGAATGAAAAGGACAAAAAGGAGCTGGAGCAAAAAGCCCAGATCAAGCGTCAGGAAGTCATTGCGCTGGAACAGGAACGCCGCGGATTTGTGGAACGCCAGCTTAAATCCCTTCAGGAACAAATGAAAGTGCGTTCCGCCAAAATCATGGGAGAAATCACAAAAATCACGGAAGGCATCGCCACCAAGGGCAACTATGACCTCGTTCTGGACAAAAGCGCCCAGGCCCTTCGCTCCAACCAGGTATTCGTCTACACGAAGCCCGGCATGGACATTACCCCCACAGTGATGAAAGAACTCAACAAGGACGCCCCCGAAGGGTTTGACCCCTCCAAGAAAAAGGCTCCGGCCGTCCCTGCCGCTCCCGCGGCCCCGGCCAACTAACCCTTGACATTACCCCCGGGAAGGCGGAATCATATACCCATGAAGCTTACACTTGAAGCCGTGGCCGCCCTCACCGGGGGAAAAATACTTTCCGGCGCCCCCGAACTGACTGTATTCGGGGTCGCTTCCCTTCTTGACGCATCCCGTGAAGAAGCCTCCTTCCTTGGCAATGAAAAATACTTCCAGGACTTCCTGCATACCTCTGCCGGAATCGTGCTGGTGCCGCCGGGCCTGCCTGCGTATCCGGAACACGCCGCCTTCGTGGAAGTGAACAACCCCTCCATGGCATTCAACGCCCTGGTGAAATATTTCATGGCTTCCGCCTACCGGTTCACCCCCGGCATTCATCCCACAGCCATCATCGACCCCACGGCCAGCTTCAACCCGGACAAAATCCATGTAGGAGCCTATACCTGCATCGGGGCTCACTGCGTAATCGGAGACGGAACGGACATTGGCAACGGCTGCGATATCGGAGACGGCGTCACCATGGGGGAAAACTGCCGCCTGCATGCCCATGTTACCATCAGGGAACGCTGCAAACTCGGCAACAGGGTGACCATCCAGCCCGGAGCCGTCATCGGTTCCGACGGATTCGGCTTCCTGATGGGAGACAATGGACGCTACGTGGGCATTGACCAGGTAGGAATTGTGGAACTGGGGGATGACGTGGACGTAGGGGCCAACACAACTATTGACCGCGCCAGATTCGGGCGCACCATTGTGGGGGAAGGCACCAAAATAGACAACCTGATCCAGCTCGGCCATAACGTCGTTGTCGGCAGGCATTGCATCATCGTCGCCCAATCCGGCATAGCCGGCAGCACCAAAGTGGGGGATTATGCCACCATCGCCGCCCAGGTCGGCATCTCAGGACACCTCAACATCGGTTCCAAATCCACGCTGGGCGCTAAAACGGGAGTCATCTCGGACATTCCGGAAAACTCTACTTACTGGGGCATGCCGGCTTTCCCCTACAAGGACGCTACCCGCCAATATGCCGCCCTCAAAAAACTTCCGGCACTGATTAAGGAAGTCCGCGCGCTCAAAAAGGAGCTGGATTCTTCCGGCAAATAACGGGCACCATATCGCCGGAACGCTCTGCAGCCCCTCTCCGTGTTTCTGTTCCCGCCGCTTCAGGCCTGTCCTGTCCCCCAGCGGCGGTGCAGAAACCGTTCCAGAGGAGAAAACAGAATCTTGTCGGACAGCAGCCCAATCACCACAATCACGAACATGATGCCTACGACCTGGTTCATCGCGTTCAGTTCGCGGCCGAAATGCAGCAGCTGGCCCAATCCGAACCCGGTCAGGATGGGAACAAAAATTTCCGCAGCCATCAGGGAGCGCCAGGCAAAAGCCCATCCCTGCTTCATTCCGCTCACCACAAACGGAGCGGAAGCGGGAAGCGTCACATGAATCAGGCAATAAATGGGTCCTGCTCCCATGGTGCGCGCCGCACGGGCATAAATGGGCGGCACGTTCCGCATGCCGTTGGCCGTAGCCAGGATTACGGACCACAGCGTCCCCATAATCACCACGAACAGCATAGCCCCTTCCGTCTGGCCGAACCACAGGGTTGCCAACGGAACCCAGCACACGCTGGGCAGAGCCTGGAACCCCAGGGAAACCAGTCCCAGAGTATTCTGCATAAGCTGGAAACGGGAGCACAGCATGCCCAGGGGAATCCCCGTCACCAGGCCGATTCCATACCCCATCACCAGCCTTTTCATGGTAATCCATGAAGCCTCCTCCAGAGACCCGTCCTGAAATGAAGAGCGCAGATACTCCCATACTTCCAGCGGAGAGGGAAACAAATAAGGCTTCCAGACCCTCAGGTCGCTCAAATGCTGCCATGCCCAGACCACGAGAATAAAAAACACAAGCGAACAGGCGTGCGCCCCCCACTTGGACCATTTGTTCCTGTTCATGCCGTGGCTCCTTTCAAATCACGGGTAATGCGGGCGGACAATTCCGCCAAATCACTGCTGTTAATATCCCTAGGATGAGGAAAATCCACGAAATATTCCTCACAGACGCGCCCCGGATGTGGAGTGAGCAACACCACACGATCCCCCAGGCACACGGCCTCGCGCATATTATGCGTAACGAAAACAATCGTCATGCCGCAGCGTAAATGAATCTCCTGAATATCCTGATAAAGCTGTTCGCGGGTCATGGCGTCCAGGGCGGCAAAAGGCTCGTCCATCAGCAAAATGCGGGGGCTGGCAGCCAGGGCGCGGGCAAGCGCCACGCGCTGCTTCATTCCGCCGGAAAGTTCATGAATATGAGCATGGGCACACTCTTTCAGCCCCACCAGTTCCAGATTCTTCTCCGCCATGGCAAGCCGGTCTCCCCGAGTCAGTCCGGGCACCAGCTTCAAGCCGAACATCACGTTCCCCAGCACATCCAGCCACGGAAACAGGGCGGACTCCTGAAACATCACAGTGCGGTCCCGTCCGGGTCCCGTCACAGGCTCCCCGTCCAGCTCCACCACCCCGGAAGAAGGAAACTCCAGCCCTGCAATGATATTCAGCAGGGAAGTCTTCCCGCAGCCGCTGGCCCCCACCAGGCACACGAACTCGCCTCCTCTGATATTCAAATTAATGCCCTCCAGAGCCACCACCTTTCCGCGCCTCCCGTCAAACACCTTGCTCACGCCGGCAATACGGAGCTTGCAGCCTCCGGGGCCGCAATGTTCTGCACCCGCAATCATCTTCCGCCCGCCTCCTTCGCCATGGTCAACTGCTCCTCCGCCGCCTCCGGCACCACCAGTCCGCCTACATCCGGAACTTCTTTCATAAATCCGGCCTGATGGGCGTCCTGCACAAACTGCCGGAGCTTGGGAATGGAAATCCTGTCCTTGATGACGATGCTTTTCCAGGCCTCCGCAATCAATGCCGGGTCTATTCTGGAATGCGTCAGATCCTCCAGCTCCCTGACCACGATTGACTGGACCTCATCCGGATGCAGCCTTATCCATTCGTTCAGCTCCTCATGCGCCTGCACCAGGGCTTTCGCCACCTCCGGCTTTTCCCTGAGAAACTCCGCTCCACATACCAGCACGGTCGCGATGGACTCTTTCTCGTCCACCAGCACCCTGCCTCCCGCCGTCAGCACCAGGCGGCTCACCCAGGGTTCCACCGTCCACACGCCGTCCAGCTTGCCCTGCCGGAACAGGCTGAGCTGTTCGGGGTTGGGAGTCGGCAGAATAGTCACGTCCCCGCCGCGCTGCGTCACATGCAGGCCGCCGCGGGAAAACCAGGCGCGGGCGGAAACATCCTGCGTATTCCCCAGTTGGGGAGTAGCAATCACCTTGCCGCGGAAATCCGCAGGCTCCTTCAGCGAGGAATCCTTCGGAACCACCAGGGCGGCGCCTCCTTCCACAGCTCCGGCAATCATCCTGATATCCTCCCCGCGGGAACGCACAAACGCATTGATGGCCGGGCTGGGCCCCACATAAGCCAGTTCAATGGACCGGGCGAACACGGCTTCCATGGCGCTGGGGCCCGCATTGTACACGTACCAGTTGATCCTGACATCCTTTCCGGTAGCCTCCTTCAGCCGTTCTTCAAACCACCCCTTCCCCTGCCGGGAAAAATGATGCGCCACCAGGCCCTGCACATGTGTCACGTTGGGAAAATGACCGAAATTCAACTCTACGACATTGGGATCTTCCTTCTCCTTCTTTCCGCAGGAAACAGCCAGCAGACATAAAAACAGGGCCGGTAAAATCATCAGGAATCTGGAACGGGTCATAAGCAAAAAGAATGGGATACTGAGGCACAGCCGTTTTTCCGCGGCCTTTCAGGCACCGACTAGCAGAAGAAGCCGCCGGAGGCAAGAAGCCGAAGGCAACAACTTTGTCACAATGTGGACAGTAAAAATGCCCGTTTTGTTGAAAAATAATCCCGGTTCCGGATCTGAACCGGGCTTTATTGACAAACCTGCACGTTCCCGTTACAAAAGCACCATTCCCAACCCGCCATGCAATCCTCCCCCGACCAGCCCTCATCCGGAGCATGGCTGGGCCTTCCTCCGGATGAAGAACGCCCGGTAAGCCGGGGCGCCAGGTACCGTTGCATCTTTCTGATGCTCCTGTACTGGGCCGTTCTTTCCGCCATTCCACAAGGCGCGGACCGCCTTGCAGAAATAGGAACAAATCTCCCTCTCTGGATGGGAGCCCTGGAACTGACTCCCTTCCTGCTGGTGCCGGCCTTCCTGTTCCTGGCGGTGCGAACAGGCGCCCAATGGAGGGCCTTGATGATAACCGTATATGCGGGCCTGTTCCTGAACCTGCTGATGAACATGGCGCTTCCCTCAGGCGCCATGTGGGGAGACCTTCCCGCAGCCGGCCCCCACGGTACGCTTGTCTGGCCCGGAGGGGACCACCGGGAATGGCTGGTCACGCTGCCCCGTTTTCCCCAATTCTGGGCTCTCGTCATCTATGTCTTCCTCTCCGGCAGCGGAACCCCGCCCCTGCTTCGCCTGCTGGCCCTGGCCTGGTGGTTCCTGCTTTGCGTGGCCCCCGTGAACACGGGCATGGTGGGGTATGCGGACATCCTGGGGCCTCTGGTCATCATCGCCCTCGTCCTCGGCTGCATGCACCTGGCGGAAAAAAGAGCCTCCCGGCAAACCAAGGGCTAACAATCCAGGACGGCCATTCCACGGAAGAAACAGCCGCCCCAGGGCCGGCGGACACCACCCGGCGGAAAACTTCCCGATGCCATCCGTTATTTCCAGATTACTTCAAAAATATTTACGGAACTTCCCTTTTTCCCGGTCAGGCCGAGGGCCTTCACCGGTTTTTTGACGGATTTCAGGCTGAACGTATTAACTTTCCTGCCCTTGGCCAGATTGCCCACGGGAACCCACCGTCCGTCAGCCCCACAGGCCAGCACGGAAGCCTCCTTCCCGTCGGACAGGACAATGACGGAACCCGCACGGGGAAAATCACAGGGAATCTCCGCCCTCTCCGGAGACAGCTCCACCTGGAGGAACGTTGCCAGGTTGAAATCCCCGGCAGCTCCGCTGTCGGCGGACTTCCCACCCTTGTTGGCAAGATTCAGCCGGAACTCTTCCAGAGTCACCTCCTGCGGGGAGGAGGAGGCGTTCAACAGCCTGATGCCCTTGATCACTCCGCCAATATCCGCGGAACCGTCCTCCTTCAACAAAACCTCCGTCCAGGACTTTCCGTCCATGGAAATGAACAACTTGGCCCACTTCATATCCGGCGTCTTCAAATTGACGGAGGCGAACTCCACGGACGCTCCCGCCGGAATTTGAAGGCCCAAGAACTTTTTCGGCGGCAGGGGATGCACCTCCATGATGCGCTTCAAGGAAATATCCCTGTCTCCTGCTTCAACCACGGCATTCCTGAACGCGGGAGCATCCGTCAGTACGGAAGGCGCGGCGGGAGCATTCACCTTGAAATCCCGGATAGCCGTCCACACGTCCGGCTTGCCTCCCGGAACCCCCTGCGCCGTAGCGCGGTAACGCACAAACCGGCTTTTTTTGCCATTTCCCCGGTACTCCACGCGAAGCCCGCTGGACTCCGGCATCAGGGAAGACCAGGACTGCCCGTCCAGGGAAACCTCCAACTGTCCCCTGTTCACAGCGTCCGTATCGGAATCATTGCGGCCCATCACAATGGAAACGGTGCGTATCTCCCGTGGAACTCCCAGATCCACGCCGAAAAAGTCACCCTTCTTCTGAACCTCTTTGCAGTAATAGAACGACTCGGGATCGTCATCCAGCATCTTCTCGATGCCAATCTTGGACTTTGTGGAAACATAAGGCTTCACACGGCCAACGGCCTGCCCGCTCACGCGGGAAAGCACGGGGGTGGAACCCATGTCCAGCAGTTCCCGCACAGCGGGAGCCATCACCAGTTCGGACGGCTTCACGGCGGTTTGCCACGGGGAATTCTTCTTGGTCACTTCCGTAACGTGCTTATTGATGGCCTTGCTGATTTCCCTGCTGTAACGCTGCATCTCGGCAAGCAGGCAGGCGGCCTCCATGGCATGATTCAGAGCTCCGGCGGCATTCCCCGCCTCTGTGGCCTCAATCATGCGCATACTGTTCACCCCGGCTTTCCCCAGGGACTCGAACTGGATGAGCCACGGCTCCACCTCTGCAACGAAAGCGGGATTATTAGACTTGGCCCGAATCGCGGCCGGAGCTTGGGCCATCTTCGCGAACTCAGCCTTCAGGCGGTCAAACGCCTTGCTTCCAGACACCCTGGCCCCGCGGCGGCACAGTTCCAGCACCTGCTCCACCACGGGGGCAATCTCTACGGACTCCTCTTTGCGGTAATTGTGCCCGCTGGGGCCCCCGTCGCTATTATGATCGGCAAACGTCTGCATGGCGGAGGAGCAGCCGGGGAACAAAATACGGATGCTGTCCTTCCATGTCCTGTCGGAATCATAGGCCTTGGCGTTCCAGGTCATATTCGCCACGCTGAACAGGGAAATCTTGGAAGCCTCCGGCTTATCCATCGGATTGGAAGCAAACCCTTGCATAAATGGCATCGCGTCCGCATCCACGCCATAGGTGCGCCCCAAAAACAGGGCATGGCGCACGTAATCCGTCACCGGGAAATTCCACCAGATAAACGCCGGACGCTTCAAATACTTATTAATCCCCTTCAACGCAGGAGTCCGTATATCGCTCACAATGCTGGAACCGGTCCACATGATGCCTATATCCTTGTCCAGATGTTCCCCCATTACCTCATGGTAGCGGCCACCTCCGCCGGAATACGCTGTGGGGCATACGATCAACGGCGTCACGTCCGGTTTTTTGTGGATAAACTCCTTATTCAGGTAATTCAAAAACTCCACCTGACCCTCCGGTTTGGCCCCCTCCCCGCCGATGTCGTCAAAAAATACGGCAAAGGAACGGAATCCCAGGTCATACATCATCTCAAACTTCTTCACGGCCGCCTTCCGGTCCGCCTCGCCCCAGTGAATATCCGCTCCGGGATGCACGGCCCAGACAAAATTCACCTTATTCTGCTTCGCGACCTTCACTAGCTCTTTCAGGTCCTTCGCCATATCTGCGGGATAAGGCTCGCGCCAGCGCTTGGAAAAACCGTGGAACACGTCATCCTTCGGGCCGTAGATGTAAGTATTCATCTTATACTTCCCGTAAAATTTGAACTGGCTGATGCGACCTTCCTGCCCCCAGGGCAGACCGTAAAACCCTTCAATGGTACCGCGGAAAGGAACATCCGGCCAATCCAAGACCTCCACTTCCGGCACTGTCACGCCGGAAGAAGTCTTCTCCGCCAACTGCAACAGCGTCTGGGCCGCGTAAAACAGGCCTTCGTCGTCATACCCCGTCATCCGTATTCCCTGGGGCGTAACGCTCAGGGAATAGGCCCCGGCCTTCCGGGGAACATTACCGGCAGGCTTTTTGCTTCCTTTGATGATAGTCATCTGCACAGGCAGCCCGTTTGGAGCGAGGGAAAACATGCTTTTCAGGGCATTCACGGTAGGTTCATCCCGCGCGCCCAACAGCTTCAGGGCCGGAACCGTCACGGAACCACCGCTCCTGGTCATCTTCTGCGGAATGGGATACACCGGCATCTTGGCCGTTTTTCCGGCACGGGAGCCTTCAGGAGAGGCGGAAAAAGCCGGAGAAGAAGACTGGGCAGAAACAGGAAGGGCAAGGCCGGCCCCCAGCGCGGCGGCAGCCATCATGGATTGGAAAAGTATCAGATTCATACGTGCAAAAATAAAAAGCCTGTACAGGCCAGGTTCACGAGACTACGGCCGGATTGTTCCACTTCTAACAGGCTCCTCTCCGTATGTCAAAATACTTTGCCCCGCACCGGTACCATGTCGCCCGCCCCGCTGCAGGGGATAACTCCAGGGACAAACCGCAGTGATTTTCCCCAAGCAACTATTCCCGGCCTACAGCCTTGCCGCCACTTCCTCCAACGTCTCCACACGGGCCGTGGCGAGGGTGGGAACATCTTCCGCAGAAAACAGGAAATTGCGGCCTACTCCGGCGGCAAGAGCCGCCCGGATGTCCCGCTCCCGGTCACCTACGGACACGCAGGCTTTCATATCCAGCCCATGCGCGGCGGCAGCCTTCAAAAACAGGCCGGGATTCGGTTTCCGGTCGGGATGTCCGTCATCCGCGCTGGGACAGTGAAACACACCTGCAATCTCCGCACCGGACGAACGGAACACCCCTCTCATATATTCCGTCAACCGCTCAAAGTCATCTTCAGAAAACATGCCGCGTCCTATGCCGGACTGGTTGGTCGCCACCAGCACCAGATACCCCTTCTCTTTAGCCTGGCAGCAAAGATTCAGAATTCCGGGAACCAGCCGGAAGTCCTCTATGCGGTGCACATACCCGCCATCCACATTAACCACGCCGTCCCTGTCCAGAAACAAAGCCTTACCCGCCATATATCTCCCGTTCAACCAGTTCGCAAACCAGATGCCCCACTGCAATGTGCATCTCCTGAATGTTGTTCGTGGCATCGGAAGGAACGGCAATGCAAAACTCCGCAACTTCTTTCATCTCTCCGCCTCCGCGGCCTGTCAAGGCCACCGTCCGGACGCCCATCCGGCGCGCCAGCTCCATCGCCAAAACGATGTTCCGGCTGTTGCCGCTCGTGGAAAGCCCCACCAGCAGATCTCCGGGACGGCCCACTCCCTCCAGCTGCCTGGAAAACACCGTCTCATAACCGTAATCATTGCCCACGGCGGTCAGGATGGAAGTATCCACCGTCAGGGCCAGCGCATTCATGGCGGGGCGGTTCAGCTTGTAACGCCCCACCAATTCGGCGGCCAGGTGCTGGGAATCCGCAGCGGAGCCTCCGTTGCCGCAGAACATGATCTTATTCCCGGCCTTAAGGGTATCCGTACAAATGCGGGCAACCTGTTCAATATCCCCGGCCATGGAAGCCAGGGCTTTGAAATTGTCCGCTATCCCTAAAATCTGGTTCCTGATGTATTCGCTCATTCCGGGCTGCTTTTCATGCGGTTGATGATATTGGTGGAGGAAAAACCCTCCAGGCGGGGCAGTTCAAGAGCCTGCCCTCCATAAGATTTCACGAACTGTCCTTCCGGCCAGCATTCCAAGGGATACCCTTCTTTGGCAATCACGTCCGGACGCAGCTTCTCAATCAGAGGCAGAGCCGTATCTTCATCAAACGGCACTACATAATCGACAAAATCCAGGGATGCCAGCAACAGGGAACGCATCTCCTCATTATTAATCGGCCTGTCCTCGCCCTTCAGCCGCTTGATGGAGGCGTCCGTATTCAACCCTACGAAAAGCACGTCGCACGCTTCACGCGCCTTCATAAAGGAATGCAGATGCCCCAGGTGGAGCAAATCAAAACAACCGTTTGTAAATCCAACCACCTTCTTCTCACGGCGGAAACGTTCCGCCAGCTCCGCCGCGGCCTCCGGCGTCAGGATATTGTCGCGGTGACGCCAGGAGGGCGTCTGGATATCCTTCTCCTTCAACGCCTCCTTCAATTCCGTTCCGGTCACGCTGGCCGTTCCGAACTTGCCCACTACGATGCCGGCGGCCACATTGGACACGACCAGAGCATCCGGCACCGCGGCTCCGGCGGCCAGCGCCGCGCCCAGACTGGCGAGGGAGGTATCACCCGCACCGGACACGTCAAAAACATCCCGGGCCTCCGTAGGAATGCAGACAAAATCGGAAGGGCTGGAGGAAGGAATGAAAATCATACCGTGTTCGCTCAAAGTGACAATCAGATTCTCAATGCCGAATTCGGAAAACAGCCTCTGCGCCCCCGCCACGGCATCCTGTTCCCACCCGTCCATGGCAGGATTGAGCGCCACGCCGGTAGCCTCCTGGAACTCCTTCATATTGGGTTTCACCAGCGTGGCCCGCCTGTAGCGGGAATAATCCGCTCCCTTCGGGTCCACAATGACGGGCTTGCGCGCCGCACGGCACCGGGCAATCACATCCGGGGCGGTTCGTCCGTCAAACAGGCCTTTCCCGTAATCGGACAAAAGGACAAGATCCGCCTCCGGCAAACAGGCATCCACTCGTTCAAAAAAACGGGAAGCCAGCTCCGGCTCCATCCTCAGCGGCTGTTCCTGGTCCGCTCTCAGCAAATGGTGCTTGCCCGCCACAAAACGGATCTTCACGGTCGTCTCGTACCCTTCGCACTCCACCAGCTCCGGAACGCAGTGCGTCTCTTCCAGAAAACGCCTTACCTGCCGCCCATGGCCATCATCCCCGACCACGCTGATAAAAGTGGTGCGGCATCCCAGCGCGCACAGATTGGACACGACATTGCCCGCGCCTCCCAGCATGCGCGTCTCCCGGTCCATCTTCATGATGGGAACCGGAGCCTCCGGCGAAATACGGCTGACGCTCCCATACAGGAACTTATCCAGCATCACGTCCCCGATGCAGAGAATCCGCACCCGGGAAAATCCGTCAATCAATGTATGCAGCCGGTTCATGGGAGACGCCTCTTTCTACCACGCCCCCTGTTATAAGGCAAGGACAGTTGAACCGCGCTCCGGAACCGGAAAACGGGGCAACGCGGCCGCTTCCCGCCGTTCCGGACGGCAGAACTCTCATTCAGTGGCAAAAAATAGGTCAGTCATGATAAAAATCTTGACCTGTAAGCAGGAAAGCACTACCTATTGTCTCCCGTTCCCGGACGAATAGAAAAAGGAAAACAAATCATGCGTGAAGTTACCGTAAGAAAAGGTGAACCTATCGACCGCGCTCTCAAGCGCCTCAAAACAAAACTGGATGTTGAAGGCATTCTGGATGAAATGCGCCGCCGCCGCGCCTTTGAAACCCCGATGGACGAACGCCGCCGCAAGGCCCGTTCCGCCAGCAAGCGCAACAAGGTAAAATGGCGTTACAGCAACAAGAGCGAAGAAACCGCTTCCGAAACTGCTGAAACACCCGCTTCCGCTCCTGAAGCTTAAAACAGTATTAGTTCGGGAATAAGAACCCAATTTCCATGAGGGCAACCCTTTCTCAAGGATTGCCCTTTTTGCTTCCCTCTGCACATGAATCAGTCAGCCCAGCTCTTCTCCCGCGCACGCTCCGTTATCCCCGGCGGAGTCAACTCCCCCGTCAGGGCCTTCCGCAATGTGGACGGGGACCCCTTCTTTGTTCAATCCGCCAAAGGAGCCTACATCACGGATGCGGACGGGCGCCAGCTTATTGACTACATAGGCACATGGGGCCCGGCCATTCTGGGCCACGCTCCGCAACCCGTTCTGGACGCAGTACATGCCGCCGTGGACAGGGGGCTGGGCTATGGAATTCCTGCGCCGGCGGAAGTGGATATGGCGGAAATGATCACGGACATGGTTCCCTCCGTGGAAAAAGTGCGCATGGTCAACTCCGGAACGGAAGCAACCATGTCTGCCATCAGGCTGGCGCGCGGCTATACCGGACGCCGCAAAATCATCAAATTCATCGGCTGCTACCACGGCCATGTGGACTCCCTTCTGGTAGCGGCGGGTTCCGGAGCGCTCACCTTCGGAGAACCGGACAGCGCGGGCGTACCCAGGGAAATGACGCAGCTCACCCTCACCGTGCCCTACAATGACCGGGAAGCAGTAAAAAAAGCCTTTGAACTCCATGGAAGCGACATTGCCGCCGTCATCCTGGAACCCTTTCCTGCCAATGCCGGACTCTACTTTCCGCAAAACGACTTCCTTCACTTCCTGCGGGAAATAACGCTCCGCCACGACGCCCTTCTCATCTTTGACGAAGTCATGACGGGCTTCCGGGTCGCTCCCGGAGGCGTGCAGCAGCTTTACGGCATCACTCCAGACCTTACCTGCATGGGCAAAGTCATCGGCGGAGGCCTCCCCGTGGGAGCTTTTGGCGGCCGCTCGGAAATCATGGACTGCCTCTCTCCGCTTGGCCCCGTGTATCAGGCGGGAACCCTGTCCGGCAATCCGGTCGCCATGGCGGCGGGATTGGCCCAGCTCCGGGAACTCCTGAAAGGGAACGCCTATGAACGCCTGGAACAGCTCGGAGCGCGCATGGAAGAAGGCATCCGCGAAGCCCTCAAAAAACACGGCAGAAATTACACCTTCCACCGTGCGGGCTCCATGTTCTGCCTCTTCTTCACGGAAGAGGAAGTCTATAATCTGGAATCCGCGCAAAAAGCTTCCAAAAAACTCTTCAAATCCTTCTTCTGGAACATGCTGGAACAAGGCGTCTACTTCGCGCCCTCCCCGTACGAAACGGGCTTTATCTCTGCAGCCCATACGGAAGAAGACATTGACCGCACGGTGGAAGCCGTCCGCATCAGTCTCTCCAGGCTGGGTTAACATGCCCCTGATTTGAAGTGACAGCTCACGACCCTTCCCCTATAAGGACTTCATGAGACAAATGACAGGAACCATGCTGCTTCTGTCCTCAGCAGTCGTTATGGCAGCTCCCTGGGCGCATGCGGAGGAAAAGACAATCCGGCTCACGGAAGCGGAACAACAGGAAATCAAGACGGCAAACGAAAAACTGCTGGGCCTTACCCTCCGTTTCCTGCATGACTCCTGGCCGCTGGAAATCATGTTTCCCGGAGAAGTGCAGGAGGAATTCCACTCCATTCTTCAATGCCATCAGATGCTGGAACAATTCCGCCAAACCGGCAACCTCCTGCTCCAGACGCCGGACCGTACCACGCCTCTGCACCTCTGCATTGCCCTGGGATTAAACCGACTGGCCGTCCGGATGGTAGAGGCGGGCGCTCCCGTCAATGCTCAATCCATTTTCATGCATGACGGCACAAAAGAGCCGGGAGACACCCCTCTTACCTGGGCGTGCCTCTCAGGCCTCTATATGAATTCCACCGCGGAAGAAAGGCTGCCGTTGGTGCACGCCCTGCTCAAACACGGCGCCGACCCGGATCAGCCGGGGCCTTGGGGCGTCACCCCGTTCATGTATTCCGCCGCCCTCAATGACTCCGATCCGGGCCAGGAAAAAATAGCGCTGGCGCTCCTGGACGCAGGCTCCCCGGACCTCAAGCGCAGAATGAACGCACAGGCGCGCGGAGTCGGCTTCCTCAGCCTGTCCCCCGCCATTTACGAACGGCTCATCAAAGCCGGCTGTGATGTTAACGAACGCTTTTTTGAAAGCAAGCAATCACCCCTCCACCTGGTCTGCACCAAGGAAAAACCGGCGGAACGCCTCATTCCTCTCATTGAACTTCTCATCAACGCGGGAGCGGATCCCAACCAGCCGGACGTGGATGGCCTGACTCCGCTGATGGCTTGCAACTCTCCGGAAATAGCCGTTTGCCTCATGAATCACGGCGCCAATCCCTCTCTCCGCAACGATGACGGCCAGACAGCCTATGACTTCCATATGAAAAACGGGTATCCCCCCATTGCGGAAGCCATCAAACACTGGCAGTCCAAGCAGAAAAAAGGGGAAGCCCGCTAAATAGCGGGCGCCATCGCCGGCTTTGCCCCCCTCCTTCTCCTACTGGTGCGGGAAAGAAAAGCGGATACCGTCACGGCCCGGGAACAGGTGGCCGGAACCCTCTCCCCGGAACAGCCGTGCTTCCGAAGCCATGCAGGCAGCCCACCCTGTTTCCTGTTATAAAAAAGCCGCTTCCCCAATTCAGGGGAAGCGGCCTTGAAACCACAGGAAGAAAGAATTATTCCTCCGCTTCAATGCCTTCGCCAATCATCTTGGGATCTTCCGGCATTTTGCCTGTTGTGAAGTAACCTTCAATTTCCTCCAGGGAACGCCCCTTGGTTTCAGGCAGGAAGAAGGTCACCGTAATGAAATACAGCACCGTAATGCCGCCCAGCGTAAAGAACACGCCGGAATAACCGCAGCTGCCCACCCACGGGAGGAAAGAACCGGCGATAACCGTGGAAACCAGCTGGTTGATCAACAGAGCAATCGCCATACCGTTGGAGCGGATGCGGGCGGGCATCAGCTCGGACAGTGCCAGCCAGACGCATACGCCGGGGCCGGTGGCATAAAAAGCAATAAAGATAATGAAGAACGCAGTCACGCCCCAGCCCATGGAGGTATCCGGCTTTTCGCCCAATTCCGCCTTCAGAATGGAAACGGGCTTCATGGCATAACCGTCCTTGCCGTTCACCACCATTTTATTGGTGGAATCCGGAACGGCCTTGATCACGGCCAGAGAAGCCTTGTCCTCTTCCTTCTTGATATCCTTGGTATCCTTGGTCAGTTCGGAAAACTCTACGACGGAAAGCTGGGTGGAAGACCCCATCAGGAACTGGTACCAGGCGGGATTGGCTTCCGGCTGGTCATAGGTGATGATGAGCTGCATCCTGTTGATGTCCTTGTCGGCCATGCCGTTCTTGGCAAGAAGATTCCTGATGAAGGGGGAATCCGGAGTACGTTCCAATTGAAGCGTGCGGATGGAACCCACATCCTTGCCCTGTTCAAACTCCTTCTGGACGGAAGGGCTCTGGGCGGCCAGCAGGGCAGCCACATCCGCAGTCACATCCTTGCGGGCTTTTTCCACATTATTGAACAGGAACCCGGTGCCAAGAAGGCCGACCACGATGCCGGCCGTTCCGATTTTAAGCAGGAACTTGCGGCCCTTGCGGTCCACCAGCACCATGGCGACAATAGTCATCAAGCAGTTCACGACCTTGATGGTAAAGTCTGCCCAGTTGGCGGTGGTGCCTTCCAGGCCTGCCTGCTGGAATACCTTCACGGAATAATTCAGCACGGAATTAATGCCCGTAGCCTGCGTAAACGCCAGAACGAGCACCGCCAGAACAAAGGGATAGATATACTTGCGTTGAAGAAGGGACTCGCCGGAAGAGCTCTGCTTTTTGAGTTCCTCCGCCTTCTGCTTCTCTTCCTCTTCAATGTGGACCATTTCATCAAACACTTCCTTGGCGCGGGCATCCCCGTAACTGCGCACCAGCACAGCCATGGCTTCATCCTTGCGGCCGCGGCGGAACAGGTAGCGGGGAGATTCGCTCAAACGGAAGGAACCGAAAAACAGGAACAGGCCGGGAATGGCGCAAACCCAGAAAATAGCCTGCCAGGCCAGAACCTTGGCGGAAGTCAGCGATTCTTCGCTCGCGCCGGAATTCTCGACGCCGCCCACATAACTGGCGGCAAGCAAACCGACGACGGCGGCAAACACCAGGCCCACCGTCAGCAGGAACTGGAACATCCCCGTTCCCTTGCCGCGGGATTCGGCGCTCAGGCACTCGGCCAGATACAGCGGAACGACCACGCCCACAATACCGGCGCTGGCGCCCTGAAGAATACGGCCCAGCAACATAATGCCGAATACCTCCTGGGACAGGCAGATCACGGGGATGCTCGCCGTAAATAAGGCTGCGGCCACGGTAATCAACGCCTTGCGTCCCATCTTGTCGGCCAGATAGCCCGCAAACAGGGAAGAAAGAACGCTGCCGAACAGCACGGCGGCCACCACCTGGGAAAGCTGGGAGGGATTAAAACCGGCCGTCTGCTCAATGTAGGGAAGCGCGGCAGCAATCACGCCAACGTCCACACCGTAGAGCAGGCCGCCCAAACCGGCCATGATGAGGAGATAGCGCATATATCGCCTGGCCGCATCCGGAACGGCGGCTTTCATGTTTTCTTGGTCTGTCATGGTCGTTGCATTCTAGTAAATTGGCTCTTCTCCGCAACCAAAAAAGACACTTCCCGGGCAAAAACAAATTTCCTACCCGGAAATGCGTTCAAATGGTGAAAATATCGCAAAAGAAACAAGTAACAAACTGTCCGAAAACAGGAAATCATTTGGACACCTCTGCAAAAAAGCCCTCATGCATCCCCCGGCTCCGAAAAACAGCCATGGGAAAATTCCGGAGCCGCACTTCAATCCCCGTAAACCGTCCGGAAAAAACTCCCCTTCCGTATTGGAGCCAGAAAAACAGCGCGATGCGCCATCACGGAAACGGAAGCCGCCCTTACCGGCCTCATCTGGCGGAAGAATCTATCCCAAGCCGCTTTTCAATCAGGTTCACAGACAACTCCGCGCACAGGCGCAATTCGTTATCGGCGTCATGAGTGAAAGCCTTAAGCGCGGACAGGGAAGCTTCCGAACCGATTTCCCCAAGAATGCGGGCGGCGGAACGTTTCAAAACAAAATCGTCCGACTCATTCAGCGAACGGATGATATCAGCTTCTCCCGTTGGGCCGGCTGCCTTGCATTCGTCCTCCCACTTCTGGGGATCCTTTTTCCATTCCTCCAGAAGCAACGCCAAACTTCTCTTTTCCGAACCATGCAGTAAAAACCTGATCAGAGACGCCGGAATTTCGCAATCCGCCTTCTTCAGCTCCGTAGCCACGTAATCAACCACGCGCTGAGCCTCCTCATGATCCGGTTCCGCCCATACCACAAGGGCCGAAGCCAACGCGGTCACATATTCCGCATCACGCCCCCACGGTTCCCGGAGAAGCTCCACCAGCCTGGAAGAAACCTCACCTCGCATCTTATCCGGATTCACAGCCGACAAACGTTTTGCAGCGGCAATAACGCGACGGATGTCCAGACAGGACAGCTCCTTCAAATTGGCCAGCACGAAATACTGGTGGCGCTCATCCTGCAACGCGGCGGAAGCGGGCCGCGCTTCAAACCTGTCCCGGTTCAGAATCACTTCCACAAAAAAACGCTCCTTATCCTGCAGGGACACCTTCCCCATCTTGCCCGCAACCTCTACAAATTCCTTAAACGTAATGGGAGTGGGAGTAATAACGAACAGTCCGCCGCCCGTTCCCTTGCGGTCATAAAAAATAGGTTCGTCCTCGGACTGGGTCATCCTCTTCAAATACGCCTTTACCATATCCCGGTTGGCTGCATTCACCCCAACCACCCATACGCCCAGAACCCCCTGGGATTCCTTGCGGTCAATAGCGGAAAACAGAGGTTTCAAATCACCGTCCCCATAATTCTGGACAGAAGCGTTCTTGGAGGGCAGCTGCTCCAGCCCCATGCTGGTAAAGCCGGAGACATCTTCTTCCCCGGCGCTCCCCTCTTCATGACCTCCGAGCAGGGAAGGATTCACCTTGACCGGATACACGAAAGGCAGGGAAGCAATCCCCCCTGCAACCAGCAACCCCAGCAAAATGAAAACAATCTTGTGCCTGCGTCCAGCACAGGCCATCAAGCCTCCGGCAAGACAGGCAAAAAACAGGGCAAACGCCTTCTGCTGGGGCTGCTGCAGCATGGAAAGGAAAAAGGTCCCATCCATCTCGGAAGAAGCATTGTAAAAAATCCAGACGCAGCCGGCGGCAACAGCCAGAGACGCGCAAAGGCACACCAATTGAATCAGCCCCGTTTCCACCAGGGCGCTCTGAATGGCTTCCCTCCTGTCTTTGGGGGAATGGACGGAAACGGCTTTCTTCGCTTTGGCAAAAGGTTTCTTAGGAATCAGTTTTTCCCTGTCGCAAAGAAATTCATGCCCGCATTTGCTGCAATTCACCATAGAACCCTCCGCGGAAGAAGGCACATTGATATGTCGTTTGCACTGTGGACAATTCAGATTCACCGGACTCCAATATGCACGTTTTTCATTCTTTTGCAATACCTGTCTTCCCAACTTTCCTCTTACCATGTACCCCGCGAAAATATGCAAGAAACTTCCATCGGCTCCTATTTCCATCATTTCTCCTTTTCATTTCGACTCTCTGATTTTTTTCTGAATGTAAAAACTCGCTCAAACCGCTCTCATTGAAAATAACATTTAATCGAAAACCATTCCGCAAACTTCGGAAAACAAGGTAAAGGGAAAATTCCCATCTTCCCCTGGCGAAAAGCTGGAAATTTTTCAGTCTCCCTTATCAGGGGCTCAATTTCCAAACGCACCTTGATATAAATTATTTGAATTTTACAACACGGGCCATTGGAAAAAGATAAAAACGCTCTTCATGCTCCTCTTCCCGCCTCACGTCATTCCGAGTGAACACGCTTGCAGAAGAGGAAATTTGGTAGTAGAATTTTCGCCATGTCATTGCAGCCTGCCGAACGCCGAGATTTCATCCGCGATATGATTTCTGATGACCTTGCCTCCGGCAAGCATCAGGCCCCGGTAACACGCTTTCCCCCGGAACCCAATGGGTATCTTCATATCGGACATGCCAAATCAATCTGCCTCAACTTCGGCATCGCCCAGGAATTTCCGGGTGCGCGCTGCCATCTGCGTTTTGACGACACCAACCCCAGCAAGGAAGACCAGGAATATGTGGACAGCATTCAGGAAGACATCCGCTGGCTGGGCTTTGACTGGGGCGATAACCTTTTCTTTGCCAGCAACATGTTCGACTTCTTTTACGAATGCGCCGTTTCCCTCATCCGCAAGGGATTGGCCTACGTAGACGAACAAACGGTGGAGGAAATACGCGCCCAGCGGGGCAACGTGAACGTGCCCGGACAGGAATCACCCTACCGCAACCGCTCCGTGGAAGAAAACCTGGCACGCTTCCAGGCCATGAAAAACGGAGAAATCCCGGAAGGCAGAGCCATCCTGCGAGCCAGGATAGACATGGCCTCCAGCAACATGAACATGCGGGACCCCGTGTTGTACCGCATCATGTTCGCGGAACACCACAACACGGGCAGTTCCTGGTGCATTTACCCCATGTATGACTTCGCCCACCCGCTGGAAGATGCCTACGAACACATCACCCATTCCCTCTGCACGCTGGAATTTGAAAACCACCGCCCCCTCTATGACTGGGTCATTGAAAACTGCCCCGTCCCGGCACGCCCGCGCCAGACGGAATTCGCCCGCCTGAACCTTACCTACACCGTCATGAGCAAGCGCAAGCTGCTGCAACTGGTGCAGGAAGGACACGTCTCCGGCTGGGACGATCCACGGATGCCCACCGTCTCCGGCATGCGCCGCCGGGGCTACACTCCTGCCGCCATCCGCAACTTCTGCCACACCATAGGCATCACTAAATTCAACGGCTTCACAGATGTGGCCCTGCTGGAATACAGCGTAAGGGAAGACCTGAATGCCAACGCGCCGCGCCGCATGGCCGTGCTCAATCCCCTCAAGGTCACTATCACCACCCTGCCGGAAAACGCGGAAGAAATGGCTGAAGTGCTGAACAATCCGGAAAAACCGGAAGAGGGCGTCCGCCGCCTCCCCATCACAAGGGAAGTCTGGATTGAACGGGACGACTTCATGCTGGACCCTCCTAAAAAATACTTCCGTCTGGCCCCCGGCCGCACCGTACGCCTCCGGGGGGGCTACTGCATCACCTGCACGGACTACAAGCAGGATGCGGAGGGAACTATCACGGAAATCTTCTGCGAACACATTCCCGGCACCATCGGCTCCAACCCTCCGGAAGGAATCCAGTGTCGCGCCGCCATTCACTGGGTAAGCACCAAATACGCGGTGGACGGAGAAATCCGCATCTATGACCGCCTTTTTACGGAAGAAAACCCGGACGCTGCTGAAGAAGGGTTCCTGTCCGTCATGAATCCCTCATCGCTGACCGTCATCACAAACGCCAAGCTGGAACCCTCCCTGGCCGGAGCCGAACCAGAATTCCGCTGCCAGTTCGAACGTCTCGGCTACTTTGTGGCGGACCGCAGGGACCATGTACCGGGCCGTCGTCCTGTTTTCAACCGCACGGTGGCTCTCAAGGACTCCTGGGCAAAAAAACAAAAATAACCTCTCTTCATCCCCTTTTATGGACAATCAACTTCAATTCTGCACCGTTGAAGAAGCAGTGGAAGAAATACGGCAGGGACGGATGATCATCGTTACGGACGACCCTGGGCGTGAAAATGAGGCAGACTTGATCATTGCCGCCGAATTCGCCACGCCGGAAGCCATCAACTTCATGGTTACCCACGCCAGGGGCCTCGTCTGCGCACCTCTTTCACCGGAACGGGCGGACGCCCTCCAACTCCCGCTCATGACCTCCGTCAACCGGGAAAACATGTCCACAGCGTTCACCGTCTCCGTGGATGCGGCCCATGACATCACTACGGGCATCAGCGCCGCGGAACGCTCCCTCACCATTCGCACGCTGGCGGACCCCAAAGCCACCGTCAACGACTTTGTTCAGCCGGGTCACACATTCCCTCTCCGCGCCGTTCCCGGCGGAGTGCTGCGCCGCGCCGGCCATACGGAAGCCACCATTGACCTCGTGCGCATGGCAGGCCTCCAGCCCGCCGGCGTCTGCTGTGAAATCATGAAGGAAGACGGGACCATGGCCCGCATCGGGGACTTGGGAGGATTCCAGAAAAAACATGGTCTGAAAGCCTGCACCGTAGCCCAGCTCATTGAATACCGCCGGGCCAAGGAAAAGCAAATCCGGCTGGTGGAAACCGTCAACATGCCCACAGACTACGGTGACTTTACCTGCCGCCTCTATGAATCCCAGCTGGACGGTGCTCTCCACCTGGCCCTGGTTCACGGGGAAATCTCCCCGGACAAACCCACGCTGGTGCGCGTGCATAGTGAATGCCTGACGGGTGATGTCTTCGGCTCCCGCCGCTGCGACTGCGGCAGCCAGTTGCACACCGCCATGCGCCGCATCGCCCAGGAAGGAGGCGTCCTGCTCTACCTGCGGCAGGAAGGCCGAGGCATCGGCCTGGCGGCGAAACTCAAGGCTTACAAACTTCAGGAACAGGGTCTGGATACCGTGGAAGCCAACCTCAAGCTCGGCTATCCGGACGACCTGCGCGACTATGGCATCGGCGCGCAAATCCTGCATGACCTGGGAGCAAACCAGTTGCGTCTGCTTACCAACAACCCGCGGAAAATCGTGGGGCTGGAGGGCTTTGGCATAAAAATCACGGAACAGGTTCCTCTCATCATCCCACCCAACGAACAAAACAGCAAATACCTGGCTACCAAAAAATGCAAGCTGGGCCACATCCTGTAACTTTCCACTCCATCCCTTCATGTCCACGGAACTTCCCCGCCGCCAGCGCGCCACGGGCACGCGCGCCAAAATCTGCATCGTCGCCTCGGAATACAACGAACAATACACCCAGGCCCTGGTAGAAAACTGCTCGGAAGAACTGAAAACCGTGCTTCCCTCGGTCCGCCTGGAAATCATCCGCGTACCGGGAGCCTTTGAAATTCCGGTGTCCATTAAATCCGTTCTCTCCCGCTCTCCGGAAAAACGTCCTGATGCCGTGGTGGCTCTGGGGGTCATCCTGCGCGGCAGCACAGACCACGCGGACCTGATCGGCTCCACCATTACCCAGGCCCTGATGCAGCTCGCCCTGGAATTCACCACCCCCGTCATTCATGAAGTCCTGCTGCTGAATGATGAAAAGCAGGCCTTCGCCCGCTGTATCGCCTCTCAGCTCAACCGCGGCCGTGAAGCGGCCCGCACCGCTGCCCGCATGGCGGAACTCTTCCTCAACTCCCTGCTCCGGCAATAATACCTATTACTCTCTCTTCTCTATCGCCATGCTCTCACGCAACCAAATCAGACAAGCCGCCCTCCAATACCTTTACGCCGCCTCCCAGACGCCGGAAACGGAACAGGAGGGAATCTGGGATATCCTGATGGAACCTTTCCGGGGAGACTACTGCAAACTCAAGGCCAAGGCCGTCTCCGGCCACCTGACAAGGGACTATCCGGACAAGCTGCGCCTCTTCATCACCCGTGCGCGGGAAACGGCGGACAAACTGCAGCAAGACCCTCTTACCCTGCCCGTCCGCGACCAGCTTCAGGACCTGCTGACCAAGGAAGGAGAATTCAACGCCGCCCTGCTCCGGCTGAAAAAAGCCCTGCACGAAGACCCCGCCAATGACAAGGGTTCGCTTTCCGCCGCCTGCGACGCCGCCCAGGAACTCAATACCGCGCTGATGCAGATGCGCCGCCGCCTGCTGGACACGCTCAAGGACTTCCCAGCCTACAACGCAATCTGGCCCTCCCTCATTTCCTCCTGCAGGAAACTCCAGGAAATCAATGACCGCATCAACTGCCTCATCCACCCGGACGACCGCCCCTCCCTGGCGGAAATAAAAAAAGTGGTGGAGGCAGGACGGGATGCGGATGAACTCTACCGGGAAGCCAAAACCCTGGGGGAAGACATCCTGCGCCGCCGGGACGGGTTGGACGCCGCCATCGACTCCACGTTGGAAAACTACTCCCCGGAACGCGTCAGCGCCATTGACCGCGCCATCCTGCGCCTGGGCGCCTATGAACTCCTTCATCGCAAAGACCTCCCGGCTCCCATCGTCATCTCGGAGGCCATCCGCCTGTCGGAACGCTTCTCCTCAGCGGAATCCCCCCGCTTCGTCAACGGCGTCCTGGCCGGAATCTCAAAAACGGAACACCCGGCATAACTCCGCTTCGCGCCATGGCAGGATTCTTTAAAAAACTATTCACCAAATTCTCCCGAAGCTCCCGGATAGACTGGGAAGA
Source organism: Akkermansia sp. UNK.MGS-1 (assembly GCF_000980515.1). Classification (NCBI taxonomy): domain Bacteria; kingdom Pseudomonadati; phylum Verrucomicrobiota; class Verrucomicrobiia; order Verrucomicrobiales; family Akkermansiaceae; genus Akkermansia; species Akkermansia sp. UNK.MGS-1. Next base: position 186,602 of record NZ_LBCB01000040.1, read on the forward strand.
ACTGGAAGCTGAGCTGGTAGCCGCGGACATCGGCATCAGGCGCGCCATGGGTATTGCGGACCAGCTGAAGGAAAGCAAAGGCCTGGATGCGGAAAATCTGGTGGAATCCACCCGTGAAGTGCTCCGCCGGGCCTTTCCTTCCACCGCTCCGTCCCTGCCCGTCCCTCCGGAAGGCAAACCGCTGGTCATTCTGGTCGTGGGCGTCAACGGCACCGGGAAAACTACTTCTGCGGTCAAATTGGCCCATTTGCTGCAAAAACAGGGCTCCCGCGTCCTTCTGGCTGCGGCGGACACTTTTCGCGCGGCCGCCGTGGAACAGCTTCAAAGCTGGGCGGACAAGCTGAATATCCCCATCTGCAAGGGAGCACCCGGCCAGGATCCGGCCTCCGTCTGCTATGAGGCCCATACGCAGGCCATCAGGGAAGGCTTCCAATACCTCATTTGCGATACCGCGGGGCGCCTCCATACGCGCCACAACCTCATGGAGGAACTCTCCAAAATTCGCCGGACTCTCGCAAAGCAGGATGCATCCGCCCCCCACAGCACCCTGCTGGTAGTGGATGCCACTACAGGCGCTAACGCCCTGGCACAAGCCAGGGAATTTCATAAAGCAACGCCCCTGGACTCCGTCATTATCACCAAAATGGACGGTTCCGGAAAGGGAGGCGTGGCCGTAGCCATCATGGATGAAATGCACATTTCCCCCTCCTTTCTGGGAACGGGGGAAGAAGCCGAAGACTTTGAACCCTTCAACCGGGACCGCTACGTGGATTCCCTGCTGTAACGGGACCGCCTCAAATCCATGCCACCGCTTCCCCTCATCACCGCCCAGACGGAGGAAAAGCTGCTCGCCTTCCTGACGGAACATGGGCACACCAAATTCCGCACCCAGCAGGTTCTGGACTGGGTGTGGCGCAAGCGCGTCACCACCTTTGACGCGATGAGCAACCTCCCCCCCGCGCTCAAAAATCTGCTGGCGGAAAATTTCCGTTTCCACACGCCGGAAATCGTGGAAATCCACGGCTCTGCGGACACCACACGGAAATTCCTCACCAGAATGGAAGACGGCAGCCTGGTAGAATCCGTCATCATTCCTGCCGCAGCAGCGGAAAATGGAGAAAAATCGGAGCGCGTCACCCTTTGCGTTTCTTCCCAGGTAGGCTGTGCCTTCGGCTGCAAATTCTGCGCTTCCGGGCTGCTGGGCCTTAAACGCCACCTCACCACGGGGGAAATCATCGGGCAGATTCTCTCCGCGGAAGCCATCGCGGGAAAACGGGTCAACAACATCGTCTTCATGGGCATGGGGGAACCCCTTTCCAATTTTGACAACGTGGTGGATGCCCTGGAAATCATCACTTCCCACCGCGGTTTGGAAATAGGGGCGCGCCACATCACCATCTCCACGTCGGGATTCGTGCCCGGCCTGAAAAAACTGGCGGCCTATCCCAGGCAAATCCGTCTGGCCGTTTCCCTGCACGGAGCCACGGACGAAGTTCGCGACCAAATCATGCCGGTCAACAAAAAATGGCCGCTCTCCCAGCTCATTCCGGCCCTTGAAGAATGGAGCAGGGGAAGAAACCAGATGCCCACGCTGGAATACATCCTCATCCGGGACATCAACGACTCTCCGAAAGACGCGTCCCATCTCGTCCGGCTCGCCAAACGCCTGCACGCCAAAGTCAATCTCATCCCGTACAACACCGTGGAGGGGCTTCCGTGGAAACGCCCTTCGGAAGAACGCTGCCGTTCCTTCCGGGATGCAGTTCACAAGGCGCGCATCCCCGTTACCATGCGGTATGAAAAAGGTCATGACATCAACGCCGCCTGCGGGCAGCTGAGGCTGAGGAAAGAACAGGAAAAGAACGGATGGACGCCCCGTTGACGGAACGGGGCTTTTCCGAATTTGCAACGTTGCCTATTGCCCGGCTCCCTCCGTTGTGCTATCCTTCCCGGCCGGATGCCACCCATCCAGCCGCCTCACCATGGAAACTACGACAACCACCACTGCCGTTCCCCCGCTGGAACTGACCAGGGCCCCCCGCAAAACCCCGTCCCTGGACCTCAGGGACATTCCGCAGGCTCCCGGCCCGGAAAAAGGAGTGCTGGCCCTCATGGCCATGGACCCGGCCACTTACGTGGGGCAGTGCGTGACCATCGGCATGACGGAGGACTACTTCTACCTCCCCGCGCACAAGCTGCTCTGGCGCCTTTTCCAGGCCCGATATAACAAAAACGAACCCATTGACATCGTTTCCATCACCCAGGCTTTGGAAGACATGCACCAGCTGGAAGCCGTAGGCGGAAGCGCGGGCCTGGCGGAAATATACACCTTTACCACCACCGGAGCCTATTTTGAGCATTACCTCAATGTCCTGAAGGACAAATTCATCCTCCGCTCCATCATTGACATCGCCAACCAGTCCACCACGCAGGCCTTTGACAATCCGGACGACGTAGCGGAACTGCTGGATTCTGTGGAAACCCATATTTTCCAGATACGGGAACGCTATAACAGCGCCAAGGATGAACAAAGCCTGGCCAGCATCCTTAAACAGGCCGTCACCAATTTTGAAAAATTTATCGCAAGCAAAGGCCAAATCCAGGGACTGACCACGGGATTTGAGGAACTGGACAAAAAAAGCAACGGGCTTAAACCGGGGGACATGTTCATCATCGCCGCCCGTCCCTCCATGGGTAAAACCTCCTTCCTGCTCAACATCATTGAGCACATCGCGCTTAACGAAAAAAAGCCTACTCTGCTCTTTTCCTGTGAAATGCCCGCAGTCCAGATTGTGGAACGCCTTCTTTTCGCCCGTTCCGGAGTCCGCAGCCGGGAAATCATCAAGAGAGGCAACCTCACCCAGCTTGAAATGAAGCACTTCAAACAGGCCGTCAAGGAAGTGGGGGCTTCCCAGCTTGTCATTGACGATACCGCAGCCATCTCCATCAACGAACTCCGGGCCAAAGCGCGCCGGGTCATGCGGGACCAGGGCGGTTTGGCAGCCATCGGCGTGGACTATCTCCAGCTCATGCGCTCCCACTCCAAACAGGCGGCCAACAGCCGTGAACGAGAAGTGGCGGAAATATCCGCCGGCCTCAAAGCCCTGGCCAAGGAACTTAAAGTGCCTGTTATCGTTCTGGCCCAGCTCAACCGCGGTCCGGAAAGCCGCACGGGAGCCAGCCTGGGCGTCCCCCGCATCTCCGACCTTCGCGAATCCGGCTCCATCGAACAGGACGCGGACATGATCGGCCTGCTCTACCGCTCCGCCTACTATGCGGAAGATGAGGAAAAACGCCAGCAGATGGCCGGACGGGCCAATCTGCATCTGGCTAAAAACCGCAACGGCCCCACGGGGGACGTTCCGCTCCACTTCGAAGCGGAACTCATGCGCTTCTCCACACGTGAGGCGGATGAACACGACCAGGAAAGCGAATAAAACATCTCGCTGTCTGTGCCTGTTCTCTGCGGATTAACAATCCGTTACAGGCTGAAACCGAAGATAATTCTGTTTAATTCGGGCAAAGTTACAAGTTTCTACGATCATTGAAATGATACGTTCTTTCTACATGTAACTATTTCCAGAAAAGGGAATTCTCAAAATTTTATTGCAAATTTAAATACCGCAAAGGCCTGTTGAATTTTCATTGGAGACCGATGATGCCAGTCGGGCTTGATTTCATGAAAACGTCCTCTGATACGAAAGGAAACGTCTACACAAGTTATTTTCTCTTAGAATCAAATCTTGACCCCGGATTGTTAAACCGGTAGCATCGCGGCAGCGTCAGCATTTCTTCTGACCCTATTGATCAAGTTATTTCTGTTTTTAATATGAAAAAAAACTTATTTATTGCTACAATCCTCTGCGGATCATGCATCTGTGCCAATGCCGCCAGCATGGTCACGGAATGGACCGGCAATGCCGGCCCTACGGAAGGCAACACCTATGAACTGGGCAATGCGGACAACTGGAGCAACGGTGTACCCGCCCGCGGCAACAACCAGGGGCCGGACGTCATCTTCAATAACACCGGAACCATCACCCTCAGCGGCTCCATGGTGGACACATCCGATGGCGGCAGCATCACCGTCACGGGCAACAGCAATGTTACGGTTGGGGGAACCCGCTGGACGGGAAATGTCACCATTGGAGCAGGTTCCGCTCTTTCCCTCTCACAAGTGGACTTTAAAAGCAGTGACATCATCCTGGACGGCACCTTCAACCTTGGTGTCTGCGGGATTGATTCCGGCGGCAACGGCGCCCGCCTTGTCTTCGGCATTGGAGGCATCATGAACGTCAACCAAAAAATATGGGGAGCTTCGGACTTCTCCGTTTCCGGTACGCTGGCCACCACATCCACGGATCTGGCTGCTGGAGAATTCCAGTTTGTTACCCGCACGCTGATTACCTCCGCCGGCTTTGACGGCGGTTCCATTTCCCTGGGAGACTTCACCGCTGAAGACGGCGGAGCGCTGACCAAGGCATCCGGCATCATGGAAGGGAACGCCGCAGACTATCAGGGCCAGTACTATCTCTACACGGAAGACGGGAACGTCAAAGTGCAGTACGTAGTGGCGGGAGCCGTTCCGGAACCTGCTACGGCCACCCTCAGCCTGCTGGGGCTGGCTTCCCTGATGCTGCGCCGCAGGCGCGCCTGACCTTCCACACCCTGTCTTTTTTCCTCAACAGCCTGTATGCCCACGCATACAGGCTGTTTTATTTTCAGGCGAGTGACGAAAACGTCACAAAAAACATCTTCATGCCATTGCCGGGAATCCGTAGCATTTTTCCATTATCTCCCGTTCGACGCCATGCAAACCCACGCAAAATCACTCAACGAACGTTTCCGCACACTCATCTCTCTGATTTTCGGTCTGGCTATCGGCTGTTCCCTGCTCTTCGGGGAGTCCCGCTGGGAAACGTCTCCGCTCATTGAAGAAAGCCTCATGCTCCTGGCCTGCTTCATGGCCGGCATAGGCGCCTTCGGGCGCATCTGGTGTTCCCTCTACATTGCGGGCTATAAAAACAACGTCCTGGTTACTGACGGGCCATACTCCATGTGCCGCAACCCGCTCTATTTCTTCAGCTTCGTTGGCAGCATAGGAGTATCCTGCGCTACGGAGACCTTCACCATCCCCCTGCTTACGGCGCTGGCGTTCGGAATCTACTACCCGTCCGTCATCAGAAAGGAACAGGAAAGACTCACCGCCCTTTTCGGAGACGCCTACCGGAACTATTGCAGGAACGTTCCCTCCTTCATTCCCTCCCTCTCACGGCTTAAACCGCCGCCTGCCGCCTACTCCGTCAATCCCGCCACATTCACGCACAACATTGTGGATGCGCTGTGGTTCATCTGGTTCATCGGCATCTTTGAATTCATCAGCGGACTTCATGAAGCCGGAATGCTTCCCGTGTGGTTCCTCATTCCGTAACAGGCTCTTTTCTCCTGGCATCCAGAAGCCCCGCAAGCGCCCGTTGGGAAACCATCTTACGGAAAGATGCGCGGTCCCGCGGATAAAGCATCATCTCCGTCCGCGTCTTCCCCCCCCGGAAAGCCCAGGCAAGCCATACGGTCCCCACAGGCTTTTCCGGCGTACCGCCCCCGGGGCCCGCGATGCCGCTGACGGCGACAGCGACATCGGCTCCGGAGCGTTCCAGGGCTCCTTCCGCCATCGCTTTAACCACGGGCTCGCTCACAGCCCCGCAACGCTTCAGGACCTCCTCCGGCACGCCCAGCATCTCCGTCTTTGCCCGGTCGGCATAAGTAACCCACCCGCATTCAAAAACCCCGGAGGCCCCCGGCACATCCGTAATCCTCTTGGCAATCAGGCCGCCGGTGCAGCTCTCCGCCGTCGCCGCCTTCAGACCCTGCTGCGCCAGATGGCACACAACCGCTTTCTCCAGGGATGCCCCCACAGGAGCCAGCACATACGCCCCGGCCAGAATGCGCAAACGGGCCTCTCCCTGTTTCAAAGCCACCTCACTGCCCACCAGGCGCACGTCCACTTCCCCGACGCGCGCGCAATACGCCACCTCCAGACCCTCCACCTGGTGCAGGGAATCATCCACCAGCTCTTGGAGATCGCTCTCCCCTATCCCTACCAGGCGGAACACGCGCAAATGAGAAATATCCTCATCCGCCAAATCTTCCAGAAGCGGCATCACGGAATGTTCCACCATCGGCTTCAACTCCGCCGGCGGCCCCGGCAACAGGATGAACATGGGAAGGGAACCGCTGGCAGGCATCACCAGTCCGGGCGCCGTCCCGTTGGAATTCTCCAGCACCGCGGCGCCATCCGGAACCATGGCCTGCTTGAAATTACACTCCGCAATGGGAATCCCCCTCCGTTTAAAATAACTCTTCAGCCACTCCGCCACATGCTCGTCACGGTGCATGTCCACGCCGCAAACGTCGCACAGGGCTTCCCGGGTCACATCATCGCTCGTCGGCCCCAGTCCCCCGCTTACAATCACGATATCTGCGCGCCGGGCGCTCTCCCTCATGGCCTCGTTAATAGCGTACCCGTCAGGCACTACGGTTACCCTCCCCACGCGGAACCCTGCCTCAAATAATCTGTTGCCCAGCCATGCGGCATTTGTATTCACAATACTCCCCAGCAAAATTTCCGTCCCGGTGTTGATCAATTCAACCCTGATCTGTTTCATGCAGCCAGTATGCTCCCTCAAGCGCTCCGTGACATGCAACAATCCTGCCATGTATCATAAAAAACTTCATTTAAACGCCCCGTAAGATACATTAGGGGCACTGACAAAGACCATGAACACACCTTCCCGGCCCCGGGCCACCAAAATCATCTGTACTATTGGACCAGCAACAGACACTTCCGACATGCTGGGCCAGCTTATTGAAGCCGGAGCCAACGTCTTCCGGCTCAACATGAGCCATTCCAAACACGACTGGGTCCGGGAAGTCGTCTTCCGCATCCGCCGGAAAGCAGCGGAACTGAAAGCGAACGTAGCTATCCTCTTTGACCTCCAGGGGCCTTCCATTCGCACGGGAGATCTGATGGAACCCTACCATTTGAAAAAGGGAGACACCGTGGAAATCCGCCTGGGCACAGCCAAGCCGGAACTTCCTTTTTCCACCACGGTAAACTATGACGGCCTCCTGCAGGATGTTCAGGCGGGCCATACCATGGTGGTGGATAACGGAGGCATCCTCATGCGCATTGCGGAAGTGCGCCCGGACAGGCTCATCTGCGACGTGCTCACGGAAGGCGTATTCGGCTCCCGCCGCCACATCAACCTTCCCGGCGTAGCGCTGCGGCTCCCGGCCCTGACGGAAAAAGACTTGGCGGACCTGGCCGTGGCCGTAGAATGCGAGACGGACTACGTAGCCATGTCCTTCGTCCGGGATGCCGCCCATATTGCCCAGCTCCGGGAACACATCGACAACTTGGGAGGCAAGGCCCAGATCGTCGCAAAAATTGAAGACCAGCAGGCTGTCCGCCACATTGACGATATCATCCTGGCCGCAGACGTTATCATGGTCGCGCGCGGAGACCTGGGCATTGAAGTCAGCATTGAAGAACTGCCCATCATCCAGCGCCGCATCGTCCGCCATTGCCACAGGCTGGGACGCCGCTGCATCGTGGCAACGCATATGCTGGAATCCATGATAACCCAGCCCACCCCTACCCGTGCGGAAGTCACGGACGTTTCCAACGCCATCTTTGAACAAGTGGATGCCGTCATGCTTTCCGGAGAAACCTCCGTGGGCCATTACCCCGTACGCTGTGTGGAAGTGCTGGATTCCATCGCCCACCGCATGGAGTGCTCCGGCAATCTCAACTTCGCGGCATCCGCCATCCTGAACGGAGACCGCCAGAAAGCCACCAAGGCAGCCATCTCCCTGGCGGACTCCGTGGAAAACGCCTGTCTGATCGTCTTTACCCGCCGCGGCCTGGCCGCCACGCAGGCAGCCGTCCTCAGGCCGGAACGGGCTGCCATTTTCGCCTTCAGCAATGACCCTGTCGTTGTCAGGCAACTCGCCCTGGCGCGTGACGTAACCGCCTTTGAATCACCCTTCCTGAAAGATCCGGCCCGCATGATCTCCACCGCCCTGGACCTGCTGAAAGAAAAAGGGCTGATCTCCTCCGGCCAGCCTGTCGTCATCCAGGGGGACAGCCTGCAAGGGGAACTGCTGGCGGACTCCATCATCTTCATGCGCGTGGAATAATGGCCTGCACCTTTCCTATAGAGCGGGAGATGGCCGTGTGGCCCCCGCCCGCCCCCCTCAGGGAACTTCTGCTGGATGCGGATCCGGACGAACGCCGGATAGCGGATCATCTGGCCCACGGCGAACTTTACGTCGCAAAAAACTGCGGGACTGCCGCCGGAGTCATTGTTATCCGTCAGACGAGGGAACATACATGGGAAATCATGAATTGCTCCGTAGCTCCTGAATATAGAAGGCAGCATTGCGGAACAGCCCTAGTGCGGCACGCCCTGGACATCATCAGAAACAAAGGGGGCCGGTATGCGGAAGTGGGAACGTCCGATGCATCTCCGGGGCCAATGGCTCTCTATGAAAGCTGCGGATTCCAGATTTCTGGCGTTATCAACAACCACTTCACGGACAACTATCCGGAACCCGTCTGGGACAATGGCGTGCAATGTATTGACATGATCCGCATGCGTGCGGACCTCTCCCTTCGGAAAGAAGGAGCGCATCATGCTGCTCAAAAAGTATAAACCACGCTGACTCCCGTCACCCAGCTATTGCCCTTTACCAGCGTTCTTCCATACACGCGGTTCACCCCGTGGGAACCCTTGCCGAGCCAGTGCAGGCCAACGAAAGGCTCTATAAAAACATTCCCGAACAGACGGTAATTCGCCGTCACCCTGAAATAGAGAGACTGCCAGCCATTGCTGCTGGAAGGCCAATAGGAAGAACTCAACACGGCGCCGAATTTAAAACCCATATAAAGGTTTTCCGTCATCCGGAAATCCGATCCCGTACACATGTCAAACCACCAGCCCGTGATTCCGTAAAAGGAATATGCGGCACTTCCCTGCGCATAAAAACCGGGAAGGAATCCCACATCATGGCGCATGATCAGCGCCGCTTCATACGTTGTTCCCCCATTGCCGAACAAACGTTCGGAAGCAAACCCCGCCAATCCGCCGTCATTCGCACGAAAGGATAATGCCGCATACGTAGCTTTTCCGAACTTCCGCTGAAGACCAAGATCCACCATCGTCTCATTCTCTATATCCGCCGCCGGATGCCCCAGTAAAATCTCCTCCTTCAAAGCCAGAATCAGGGAATACCGGTCATTCAAATCGCTTCTCCAATCCAGCCGCAAAGGAGCCGTAGGATTACAGCCCGCGGGAATCAGCCCCCTGAACTCGTAATTAGTGGAATACCCGGCTTTGATACTGCCGCTGACCGGTCTTAAAGCAGGAGCGGAAGGAACCTCCGGAATGCGTGATTCCGCCGAAGAAACGGCCATGGAAGCGACAGAGACGATGCCCGCTCCAAAGAGAAAAGAAAAAAAGAAATTCATAACATCGAAATGCCGTGCGGAAAGTATTCTGGATAAAAAAACTCCTCTTGGCAACAAGCAAAAACGCCGCTGTTTTCTGCTCTGCTTCAGGAAACATCATTCAGGCCTGCCTGCTGCCAACTTCAGAAAGAATAAACGAGACCAGCCCCGGCTACTACTCCGAAATTCTTATAAGGCTTGTCGCCCCTGTCCGAACCTCGGTTGGCCTTCAAGGCGCCCTCTCCGGCCCAGTTGAAGCTGACGAAGGGAACGAGAGACAGGTTCTTGGCACCCAGTTTCACCGGAAGTTCAGCCTTCAGCCACCAGGCCTGGGAACCGTTGGACATAAAAAGGGATTTATTGTCAAAATAAGAGGAAGTGGCAGACATCCCGGCGCTCAATACAAAATCGATGTCGGAGCAGATAGCTGCCTGATGCCCCACATGCGGCCGGAACCACCAGCCGGTCATGCCCTGGAAGGCATAGCTCATGGTTACGCCGGCAAACCAGTTTCCGGGCAAACCGTAATCCAGCGTCAGATAAAATTCCTGAATGACGGAATGGGTATTCCTTATATACACATCTTCATCACTCATCCAGGTGGCGTTATAATCATACCTGGCAAAATTCCCAAGCAGGCCGCCGTGAATCAGGTTCCAGCCAAGCGTCGTGGACAGGTTCTTCAGTAAACCATCCCGGTTCTTCCATCCAAAAAGAAAATCGGTCTCGTTATGAAAAGAGAAATCTCTTTCCCCTGCCATGTGGTGTCCTGAAATCAGGAACGTACAAGATGCCGCCCCAACAACGGAATTACAATCATCCAATTTATAATTCAAATCCACACTGGCAGGAATAATTCCATCTCCTTCCGTCAGTGAATGAGAAGCCACAATGCCGCGGCAGGTGTAATTGGAAGCATACCCGGCATCAACTTCCCCGGACAAAGGACAGTCCTGTTCCACGGGAACAGAAACCGGAGAAACAGTTTTAACGGAAATTTCCGCAAAAGCGGAAACGGCAAAAAAAAACGGCACCCCCCGCAATACCAATGATATTTCTGAATTGCATCATCACGCTTCAAATGACAATCTGGATATCGGCGCATTGCAAAAAACGGAGTTCATAAAAAACGATACGCCGCCAGCAATTAAAAAAAGCGCGGCGGATTTCTCCGCCGCACCTGAAAATATAATTCAATCGCAGGCCGGATGGCTTAGAAAGAATAGACAAGGCTGGCTCCAGCCACTACGCCGAAGTTCTTGTAAGGCTTGTCTCCCTTATCCAGGCCCTTATTGACCTTCAACGCGCCGCAGCCGGCCCAGTTGAAGCTGACGAAGGGAACAAGGGACAGGTTCTTCACTCCCAGCTTCACCGGAAGTTCAGCTTTCACCCACCAGGCCTGAGCGCCATTGGCCTGCTCGAACGCAGCGCCAAAATAGCTGGACGTGGCAGACATCCCGGCCGTCACGACAATGTCCGTGACGGGGCAGAGAGCGGCCTTGTAGCCAACATAAGGTTGGAACCACCAGCCGGTCATGCCCTGGAAGGCATAGCTCGTGGTTACGCCGGCAAACCAGCTCTGAGTCAGATCGTAATTCAGATTCAGGTAAAATTCCTGCGTGACGGAATGAGCATGGTCATACTTGGCAAAGCTGCCCAGCAAACCGCCGTGAATCAGGTTCCAGCCAAGCGTCGTGGACAGGTTCTTCAGCAAACCGTCCTTATTCTGCCAGCCAAGGTTGAAATTGGTCTCATTGTGGAAGGAAGTATCCCTGTCCCCCATGAGATGGTGGCCTGAAGTCAAGGTCGTATAAGAAGCGGAAGCCACAATGGAGTTGGCATCGCACAGCTTGTAATTCAGATTGACACCGGCGGGGATGACGCTATCCCCTTCCGCCAACGCGTGGGAAGCCACAATGCCGCGGCAGGTGTAATTGGAAGCGTAGCCGGCGTAAATATCGCCGGACAGCGGGCTGGAAGTCGCCACAGGAGCGGGAACCGGAGTCGGAGCAACAATCTTGACGGGAGTACCCGCAAGAGCAGCTCCGGCAAAGGATGCCACAACTGCCGCAACACTGATGATGTTCTTGGTTTGCATGACTATTACTTGGTTAGGGTATTAATTGTTGATTTGCTAACATGGAAAGAAAAATGCTTTTTCCCCCCTTGTTAAGAAAAGTGAAACATTTTCGTCACAAAAGTAAAGAATTTTCTCTTGATAAATCAGCAAGTCATTGATTTCACATTATTTACATCCACCAGCCCCATGACAAAAAATCCAATTCTCCATATCTTGCCAAACCTTCCCTTCCAAGGCCTTGCTGGATACAGACACTCCGCACCATCCAGAAGCCTGTCTTCTTTCAGGGCAGGAGAAGGATTCACCAAAACCCTCCGCCTGCAGGAAAGCAGCATGGGCAAATCCGCGGCACTGTCGCTGTAGGCAACGGCGTTTTCCAGAACACCATGTTCCGGCAGTACATTCCGCTCCCGCAGACGTTCCACCTTCACCGCCCCCTTATTATTACCGTTCGGCAGTTTCGGCATTGCCGGCATGCGTTCCTCCAGAAGCACATCCGTTCCCAGAATTTCGTCAAATCCCAGCAGTTCACCCAGAGGCTTCACGTAAAATGATGGAGAAGCGGAAACCATGAGACACAAATACCCCTTCTTCCGATACTCTGCCAGCCGCTCCTTCAGCTCCGGATAAATCCATTCCTGCGCCATCTCGGCAAACTTCCGTCCATATTCCCGCACCGTTTCAGCGGGAAGCCCCCACAAATACATGAGATAAGCCCTCTTCATCCGGTTCTCATCCCATATTCTCAAAATATAGAGCGGGATACAGGCCAGGAAAAGAAAAATCAGCAAGCGTCTCCAAGGATGGCGCCTCACCACAAAACAGGAAAAAACATATTGCGTATCCCAGGGAAGGAGCGTTCCGTCCATATCGAAAAGCGCTGCGCCTCTTTTTTTCCAATCGTCCGTCATGCTTTCATCTTATATCCGCTTCCCTTAACTCTCAACAGCCAACTCTTCCATTACTCCCCCCTGAATGCCCAAAACCCCGGCCGCCGAAAAGCAACCGGGGTTTTGAAGCAAATCCAGAAGGAAATAAAGATTAACGGGAGTAGAATTCCACGATGAGCTGCTCGTTGACGATGGGAGCAATCTCTTCCTTGGAAGGCACGCGGGCAATCTTGCCCGTGAGCTTGTCACGGTCGCATTCCAGCCAATCCGGAACCACAGTAGCCTGAGTCAGGTCAAGGGAACGGGTAACCAGCTGCTGGGAGGAAGCCTTGCCGCCAACGGCAATGACATCGCCCGGACGGCAGGAGTAGGACGCAATGTTCGTCTTTTTGCCGTTCACGGTGATGTGGCCGTGGGAAACGAGCTGACGGGCTCCGGCGCGGGTGTTGCTGAAACCGAGGCGGTACACAACATTGTCCAGACGAAGCTCAAGGAGCTGAAGCAGAATATCGCCGGTAATGCCGCGGCGGCGGGCGGCTTCTGCATAATACTTGCGGAACTGGCCTTCAAGCACACCGTACTGGAAACGCAGCTTCTGTTTTTCAGCAAGCATCACGCCATAGTCGGATTTCTTCTTGCGGCCGGCGCGCATGCCATGCTGGCCGGGAGGGAAGGGGCGCTTTTCAAGAGCCTTGGTGGAACCGAAAAGGGCAACGCCAAAACGGCGGGACACTTTATCGCGGGGACCGGTATAACGAGCCATGATATATTAGATCTATAGGTAAAGGATTCTCAATTAGACACGGCGGGCCTTCGGAGGACGGCAGCCGTTGTGGGGAATGGGAGTCACGTCCTTGATGGAGGTGATTTCAATACCGATCGTCTGCACGGCACGTACAGCGGATTCACGACCGGAACCGGGGCCCTTCACACGCACTTCCACTTCACGCAAGCCGTGGCCCATGGCCTGGCGGCAGGCGTCCTGGCACACCACCTGCCCGGCATAAGCCGTGCTCTTGCGGGAACCCTTAAAGCCCATCTTGCCGGCGGAGGACCAGCCGATGACATTGCCGCGCTGGTCGGTCACAGTCACGACGGTGTTGTTGAACGTGGAGGAAACGTGAACCACGCCCGTGGAAACGTTTTTGCTGCCCTTGGCCTTCAGGATTTTGGGCTTGTCGTCATCGCCGCCCAGACCAAGTTCCGCAAAGATGTCCTTGCGGGGTTCGGGCTTCTTGATTTCTTCAGGAGCGGAAACAGCGGCGGCCGGAGTTTCAGCGACGGGAGCGGGAGTTGCCGCTTCCACAGGCTGTTCGGCGGTTTCGTTGGTGATTTCTTCGCTAGCCATAGTAAAGCTATATTAAAATTCAGATTGGCGGATTACTTCTTCTTGGCCTGCGCGCCAACAGTCTTCTTCTTGCCTTTACGGGTGCGGGCATTCGTACGGGTACGCTGGCCGCGTACCGGAAGGCCGCGGCGGTGGCGCTGACCACGATAGCAGTTAATGGAGGTCAGACGCTTGAGAATGGATTGCTTTTCACGACGAAGGTCACCTTCAATCAAAATGCCGTCAGTGGTGATTACTTGAACAATCTTCGTGAGCTGTTCGTCGGTAAGCTGTCCCGTGCGGATGTCGGGATTGATGCCTGCTTGTTCCAGGATTCTCTTAGAAGTCGAGCGACCAATTCCGTAAATATACGGAAGGGAAGCCTCGATGCGCTTCTCGTTGGGTATTTCTGTACCGAAAAGGCGTGCCATAATGGATTGGATTTGCTAGCTGTTATTTTTCTCTGCCTCGCGCAGAGCTATTGCTTGGGGCAAGATGGATACCATAAATTGAGGTTTTGACAAGACCAAAACATCATTTTTTCTATTTTTAATCTCTTGCACCGCTTGAAGATGCATGCCGCCCGTAGCGGCGGAGGATGCGCTCCACAGCCCAGGAAGCGTGTTCCTCCACCAGAGGAGACTCCCCGTAAAGCGCCTTCAGAAAATCAATGTCATCCGGAGTCCCCGCATTCCCCAGCACAACGCAGCCGTTACGCAGCAGCCCTTCCCTCTTGAGCCTTTTCAACGGGGAATTCCGGAACAGGGCCGCAAAACCGCCGGCATCCAGGGAAAGAAGACCGCGCAGGGGAATGGAAGCCAGCAGACGGGACATGCGGAACCGTTCGTCAACATCCGGCAAAGGCTTACCGTTCCAGGGACAGACCGTCACGCAGGTATCGCACCCGTACAGGCGCGTGCCTATCAGGGGACGGATTTCTTCCGGAATAGCCCCCCGGTGTTCAATCGTCCAGTAGGAAAGGCAGCGTCCGGCATCAACCTGACCGTTTCCCATAATTGCGCCCGTCGGACACAGGGCCGCACAACGGCAGCAACTGCCGCATCCGTTTGAAACCGGAGCATCCGGTTCCAGTTCCAGCGTAGTCAGCAGGGTAGCGATAAAAAAGCGGGAGCCCCCTTTCCTGCGCACGATCAGACCGCTTTTCCCGCGCCAGCCCAGGCCGCAGGCCTCCGCATGGTCCCGTTCCATAACGGGGCCGGAGTCCACATACCCCTTCTGCTTCCCGCCGTAAATGGAAAGCAGCTCCTGCAAATCCGCCAGTTTTTCCTCCAGAATTCCGTGGTAATCCTTTCCATGGGCGTAAAGGCAAATGCTTCCCTCCCCCTCCGGACGCCTACCGGGGCTGTCATAATCATAGGACAGGCAGATGACGGAACGGCATCCGAGAAGCACTTCCGCAGGATCCGTGCGCCGCTCCGGGGAACGCGCCATCCACTCCATCCCGGCGTGCCATCCGCGCTCCAGCCATTGAAACAATTTTTCCGCATGCGGGCTTTTTTCCGCACGGGCCACCCGGCAGCCGGAAAAACCAAGCTGCCGGGACACGGCGCACAAGGAATCTTTAATAACAGAGGAATCCGGAGTCAGCACGCCGGAATCATGAACAAGAGCGTGCCTCCCACCAAGAATTTTCTTCTGTCCGGTGGAAATTGGATTGCCTGCACCCCGCCGCCGCTTCATAATGCCGCATATATGAACATCCGGATTCTGAGCGATGGGAAACAGGGCCACCTCAACCAGTCCCTGGGGCTGGCGCAAGCTCTGATCTCCAAAGCGGGGGGAACTGTGGAAACGGTGAACCTGCAGGGGCTTTCCCTTTTGGGGAAAATCCGGAAGGTCGTCTCAGGCAGCGACATTCCACGGCCGGATCTGTTCATTTCCGCCGGACATGCAACGCATATCCCGCTCATCTGCGCGCGGCACCATTTCAAAACCCGGGCCATCCTCTGCATGAAGCCCACGCTTCCCTGCTCCTTTTTCGACCTCTGCCTTATTCCCCGCCATGACCTGGATTCCGGCCGCGATTACACGGATACGAATATCTTCCCTACCCAGGGAGCTCTCCACCCCATGAGACCGGATACTTCCGTACCAAAGGATACCACACTGATTCTCATAGGAGGACCCAGCAAAGATTTTGACTGGGATGACGAAAGCATGCTCAACCAGCTCGCGTCCATCAGCATCCACACCCCCGGAGACCTCGTTCTGACCACCTCGCGCCGGACGCCGGACGGCTTTGCGGAAAAAATCCGGACGGCCGTTCCGGAACTAACCGTTGTTCCCGTGGAGGAAACCCGGCCGGGGTGGGTAGCCCGGCATCTGGCGCACGCCTCCGCCGCCTGGGTCAGCCAGGACAGCGTCTCCATGGTATATGAGGCTCTTGGCTCCGGCGCTCCTGTAGGCATCCTTTCCGTACCGCGCCGACATGGCAGCCGCAAATCCCGCATCCTGTCCGGCCTGGAGACACTGGAAAAGGAAGGCATGGTTACTGGATACAGTGACTGGAAAAAACAGAACTTCCGCCTGACGGCTCCCGGTTCCCCGCTTCTGGAAGCGGACCGTGCAGCAGACTACATCCTCTCCAGATTTTTCCCTCAGCTCCGCGCCTTATGAAAATAGTACATCTCGTCCCCTCCATGGAATCCGGAGGCGTGGAACAAGTCGTTATGGAACTGGGCAGCGGCCTTTCTTCCCGGGGCGTGGAAAATATCGTCGTTTCCGGAGGCGGACGCCTGGTGCCCCGTCTGGAAAAGGAAGGCTCCCGCCACATCCTGATGCCGATAGGCAAAAAAAGCATCTCCACTCTCTTCCGCATCGGGGCCCTCCGCGCCCTGCTTCAGGCCGTCAGACCGGATATCCTGCATCTCCATTCCCGCGTTCCTGCGTGGGCAGGCTACTTGGCATGGAAAAAGCTCCCGCCGGAAGACCGTCCCGGCCTCGTCACCAGCGTTCACGGCTTCTACTCCGTCAATCGGTACTCCGCCATCATGAGCCGGGGAGAGAGGGTGATCGCCGTCTCCAACTGCATCAGGGACTACATCCTTGACCATTATCCGTCCACCCCTCCGGACCATATCAGAATCATACCCAATGCTATTTCCCCGGACCAATATCACCCGGCCTACTCCCCCTCCCGGGAATGGCTCACGGGCTGGTTCATGTCCTATCCTGAACTGAAGGGGAAATTCACCCTGTGCCTGCCGGGCCGCATCACGCGCCTGAAAGGGCATCTGGATCTGATTCCGGTCGTCAGGCAGCTTCTGGAACAGGGAATTCCGGCCCACGCCGTCATTGTAGGAGAAGCAAAGAAGGGAAAAGAAGAATATAAAAACGAGGTCCTGCGGGCAATAGAACGTTCCGGCGTCTCCCAGTCCTTCACCTGGACAGGCCATCGCCAGGATCTAAGGGAAATCCTTTCCACATGTTCCGTCACCCTCTCCCTGACCAAAAGCCCGGAAGCCTTCGGCAAATCAACCCTGGAGGCGCTCGCCCTGGGCAAGCCCGTGGCCGGATACGCTCACGGCGGAGTCAAGGAACAGCTGGACGCCTTCCTTCCTGAAGGGAACGTCGCCGTAGGAAATACCGCCGCCATGGCGGACCTGCTGGCCCGCTGGCATGCCCAGCCCCCCCCCCTGCCCCGGCAAATTCCTTCCCCTTACAATATGCAGGATATGATTCAAGCCCATCTGGACGTTTACCAGGAACTGACCCCTTATTCATGACACCCCGGGAAGCAGCCATAGCCCTGAACCTGATACCGGGCCTGGGCCCTGTCAGAATCATGCGTCTCCTGCAGGTATTCGCCTCTCCGGAACTGATTCTGGAATCCCCTTCCTCCCTGTTGATGGAAATTCCCGGCGTGGGGGCGCAGCTGGCTTGCCGCATTTCCTCTTGGCGGAGTACCGTCAACCCGTACAGGGAACTGGAACTGGCGGATAACGCGGGGGCCGCGGTAACCACGGTTTTTGACGACTCCTACCCATCCTCCCTGCGTGCTCTCCCAGACCCGCCCATTGTCCTCTACTCCTGGGGAAACTGGACCGGAACGGATGCCGAACGCTCCATTGCCGTCGTCGGCTCACGGATGGCCACCCATTACGGCAGGCTTTGCGCCAGAAACATCTCCCATGACCTGGCGGAAGCCGGAGTCACCGTCATTTCCGGACTGGCGCGCGGCGTGGACACGGAAGCCCATACCGGGGCCATGGACGCGGAGGGGCGCACCATCGCCGTTATCGGAGCAGGACTCAACAAACTGTATCCTCGGGAAAACAGAAATTTGGCGCAGCGCATTGCGGACGGGCATGGAGCGGTAGTCTCCGAGTTCCCGATGGACTTGCCCCCTTCCCGCACCACTTTTCCCATGCGCAACCGCATCGTGAGCGGCTGGAGCTGCGCTACGCTGGTGGTGGAGGCGTCCGGACGCAGCGGAGCCTTGATCACGGCCCGAACGGCGGCCGAACAGGGCCGAGACGTTTTTTGCATTCCCGGACCGGTTGACCGGCATTCTTCCGACGGATGCCATGCCCTCATCCGGGACGGAGCCATCCTGGCTACCGGAGCCTCCGATATTCTGCAGGACATGAACTGGGCCGTTCCGGAACAGGGACTGCCTCTCTTCTCGCCATGTCCCCCTTCCGGAGCCTCACCCCCACCGCTTCCCACTTTGGAAGAAAAGGAGATTCTCCACGCCATCAGACTGGGTTTCAATACTATTGACACCCTCTGCACCTCTCTGGGAAAAGCGGCGCATACTATCACCCCGCTTTTGGCCAAAATGCAAATTGCAGGGCAAATTACTCCGGACGCTGGAGGGTATTTCTCCATTAACAGCAGGGAACTTTAGGAAGATTCCGCTTTTCCGCCGGGGAAAACGCCAGGTCCGGGCCTCCTCTCCCTGACCATGGAACCGGAAGGGAGCGCCGTCCATCTCCCGTATAAAAACCTTTCCATCCGGATGCAAAAAAACGTCTTAAAACAGTCACCAAATCCTCTCCTTCAATAATTTTATTCCAAAAATTAAATATATCGTCAGGACATCCCCGGCATTTTAAATGTCTGCGGCAAAATTTACATGCCCGCGAAAAACAAAATATGTTCGGAAAAAATCTCTGCTATATTTACGGGACACAGGCTCGGGCGCATACGGCAACACCTCTTAAAAAGAACTGTTGACGAACATATTTTGAACGCATCTCTCCTGTCTGGAGTCTCATCCTTCACAAGATCTGTCCGACGGATGGAAAAAGCAATTCAAAATCCGTTCAGGGTGGTTTTTGGTTCCATAGGTAGTTAATAGAGAAAAAAGGCCGCGGATTATCCGATCCGCGGCCTTTTTCGTCCGGCTCTCTTTCAAATGCGGAGTTTGGGCTTGATGAACGAAACTTCTTACTGTAGCAACAAGACATGCGTTTATTCGCCCTTCTTGCAGGATTCTCCCTTTGCCTGAGCTCCACAAGCTGCCAATCGTACGGGGATTCAAGTGACTACATCCCCCTCGCAACGCCCGTTCCCCCACAACTCTCCCAGCCGGTTTCCCATGCCCTCCCCCGACCGGCCAATTTCCCCACACGCCCTGTAGCCATCCCCTCAAGCGCCCCGCGCACGCCCCGCTGCGCCAGTGCCTGCGTCATGGACGCCCTTACCGGCAAAGTGCTCTTTTCCCACAACGGCCTCCAGCACCGCCAGGTAGCCAGCACGCAGAAACTCGTGACAGCCATGGTCGTGATGGAACACGGCAGCCTGGACAAAAAAGTGGTCATCCAGCCTTCCGATACCAAGGCGGACCCCACCAAACTGGGATTCCGGGCGGGGGAAGTCTATTCACGCCGCGAACTGCTCAATGCCATGATGATCCGCAGTTTCAACGACGTAGCCCTGGCGCTGGCCCGCGATACGGCGGGTTCCGTTCCCCGTTTCGCCCAGTTGATGAATGCCAAAGCCCGGCAGATGGGCATGTACAACTCACGCTTCGCCAATCCCAACGGCCTCCCGGCAGATCAATATTCCACTGCCATTGACATGGCCCGCTGCGCCTATTACGTGTACCGCAACCCGGAACTGCGCAATATTATCTGCAAACGCCAATATGCCTTTACCCGCGCCAACGGCAGAACGCTTCTGTTGAGAAACACCAACAAGCTGCTCACCCAGAACCCCTGGGTTACCGGGATGAAAACTGGATACACGAACGCCGCCGGACGCTGCCTGGTTTCCTCAGCCGGCGTCAACGGGCGCCATGTCATCGTCGTCGTCCTCGGCTGCCATCCGTCCCGTATCTGGACGGAATCGGAAAACCTGATCAGATGGGCTCTGGGATACGCCGTATAAATGCCCGTCGGCAATTGGTATTTGACTTTCACGGCGTGACCCGCTATCAGTCCTGCCTATGTTACAGGCAGGTATTGTAGGTCTCCCCAACGTCGGCAAATCCACTCTATTCAATGCGGTCACCCGGACGCGCAAGGCCCAGGCGGCCAACTATCCCTTCTGCACCATTGACCCGAACGTGGGTATGGTAACAGTCCCGGATCCCCGCCTGCAGGTTCTTTCCGACATGTCCGGTTCTGAAAAAATCATCCCCACGCTTATTGAATTCGTGGATATTGCCGGCCTGGTCAAGGGCGCCTCGGAAGGCGCCGGCCTGGGCAACCAGTTTCTGGCGAACATTCGTGAAGTGGACGCCATCGTGCAGGTAGTCCGCTGCTTTGACAATGATGATATCATTCATGAACTCGGTTCCGTGAATCCTCTGCGCGACATTGACATCATCAACTCGGAACTCATTCTGGCGGATATCGCCACCATGGAAAAGAGACTCTCTTCCCGCGAACGCAAGGCACGCAGCGGCGACAAGGAAGCCAAGGCCGAAGTGGCCCTCATCACCAAACTCCTGCCCCACCTGAACGAAGGCAATCCCGCCCTCACCCTTGAACCGCAGCTGGACGACGATGAACGCAAGCTGCTCCATTCCTTCCAGCTGCTTTCGGATAAAAAAAGCATTTTCGCCTGCAATGTCAATGAAGACGAACTGGCGGACGCCATCTCCAACCCGGACGCCCATCCCTACGTCTCCCAGGTGAAAAAATACGTAGCGGAACACCACAACGCGGAAGCCATTGTCATCTCTGCCCGGATTGAAGAGGAACTCATCGACGTCTCGGAGGAAGAATCCCGCGAATTTCTGGAATCCCTGGGCGTGCGGGATTCCGGCGTTTCCGACCTCATCCGGGCCGTGTACCACCTTCTGGGCCTGCGCACCTACCTCACCACGGGAATCAAGGAAACGCGGGCCTGGACCATTCCGTCCGGGGCAAAAGCACCTCAGGCGGCCGGCGTTATCCACACGGACTTTGAACGCGGTTTTATCGCCGCAGAGGTAGTGCACTACGACGACCTGGTTTCCTGTGGCGGCAAGGCCGGAGCGAGGGAACACGGCAAGCTGCGCATCGAAGGAAAAGAATATGTCGTCAAAGACGGGGACGTTATCGAATTCCGCTTCAATGTCTAGACGGAAGCGTTACCGGAATTCCATTGACTTTTACTGATATAAGGAGCAGATTGCTCACAACCTTCACATCGCCTCATGACTGATACAGACGTCAAATCCACCCCCCTGGCAGCTAAACACGTTGAACTGGGAGCCAGAATGGTTCCTTTTGCCGGCTGGAATATGCCGGTGCAGTACACCGGCATTCTGGACGAACACAAAGCAGTGCGCGAAACCTGCGGCATCTTTGACATCTCCCACATGGGGCAGTTCACGGTAGCCGGCGATTCTGCCGCGGCCTGGCTGAACTCCATGCTGACCAATGACATCAACAAATTGAATGTAGGGCAGGGGCAATACTCCGTCATGCTCAATGACAGAGCCGGAGTCATTGACGACCTTATCCTGTACCGGATGGAACCGGAAACCTTCTTCGTAGTGGTGAACGCCTCCAAGATTGATGAAGACTTCGCATGGCTTTCCGCCCATCAACCTGCAGGCGTAACCCTGGAAAACCACTCCGACGAATACGTGGGGCTGGCTGTTCAAGGTCCCGAATGCGGAGAAGTATTCTCCCGCGTCATCCCCGGTGTGGAACTTCCCCCCCGCAATGGAATTTCCCGCATCTCGGCGGAAGGGACGGATCTCATTGTCTGCCGCACCGGCTATACCGGGGAAGATGGTTTTGAATTCTTCTGCCCGGCTAAGGAAGGCGTCAAATGGTTTGAAGCCTTTCTTGGAGCAGGAGCCAAACCCTGCGGCCTGGGCGCCCGCGACAGTCTGCGTCTGGAAATGTGCTATCCTCTGAACGGCTCCGACCTCTCTCCGGACAAGACGCCTCTGGAAGCCGGGCTCGGCTTCTTCTGCGCGCTGGATACGGATTTCATCGGTTCCGATATCCTCCGGGAACAAAAAGCCAACGGTCTCAGCCAGCGGCTGGCGGCTATTGAATACACCGGCAAGGGAGCCCCTCCCCGCGCCCATTATGCCGTTCACGTCCCCGGCGGAGAAGCCATCGGAGAACTTACCAGCGGCGTGCTCTCTCCTTCGCTGATGAAGGGTATTGCCCTGGCCTACCTGCCTGCCGCCCATGCCAAGGTCGGCACGGAGCTGGAAATTGACGTAAGGGGAAGGAAATTTCCGGCCGTGGTCGTAAAAAAACCCTTTTATAAAAAAGGCTGACACGACGGCGCAAAAATAAACTGACAAACACCTCATTTTACTACACTCTCACTTCAAACAATTACATCTTATGCACGACGTACCAGAAAATCTGCTGTATTCCAAGGATCACGAATGGATTGAAATTGACGGGGACATCGGCACCATCGGCATTTCAGACCATGCCCAGGCCGAACTCTCCGATGTCGTCTTTGTAGACCTTCCCGAAGTAGGCGCCACCGTCGCGGCCGGCGACCCCGTCGCCGTCGTGGAATCTGTCAAAGCCGCCAGCGACGTGTACACCCCCGTTTCAGGAGAAATCCTGGAAGTGAATGAAGAGCTTTCCAATGACCCCTCCCTCATTAACTCCGACCCCTACGGCGCAGGCTGGCTGTACAAAATCCGCCTGGACGTTCCCACGGAAACGGAAGATATGATGAACGCCACGGATTACGAGGAATACTGCTCCTGAACCATTCTTTCCTCCCCCGCCCCGGTGATTCCATCCCGGGGCATTTTGTTTGGCCCGTCCCGCGGCCGGACGCTATTACCAGCCAGAGATACCACATGAATACCCACTCAGATTTTGCCAGCCGGCACATCGGCCCCCAGGGGGAAGAACGCCGGGAAATGCTTGACAGCCTCGGCTACCGGACGCTTGACGAACTCATTGCGGACATCGTCCCCGCAGATATCCGCATGAAGGCCCCGCTGGACCTGCCCGCAGCCAAATCGGAAACGGAAGCCCTGGAGGAACTCCGTTCCATTCTGCGGAAAAACAAGCTCCTGAAAACCTTCATTGGCCAGGGCTATTACGGCACCATCACTCCCTCCGTCATCCTCCGCAATGTACTGGAGAACCCCGGCTGGTACACGGCCTACACCCCTTATCAACCGGAAATCGCCCAGGGACGGCTGGAAATGCTCATGAATTTCCAGACCATGGTCTCTTCCCTGACAGGGCTGCCGGTAGCGAACGCCTCCCTGCTGGATGAAGGCACCGCAGCAGCAGAAGCCGTCACCATGTGCCGGAACGCGCGCCCCAAAGCAAACACCTTCTTTGTGGCGGACACCTGCCATCCCCAGACCATCAGCGTCATCCGTACCCGCGCCGCCTTCCAGGGCGTTAACATCATCGTGGGAGATTGCTCATCCTTTGACCCCGCATCCATCGGTGCGGATCTGGCCGGAGTGCTTGTCCAATATCCGGACACGCTCGGCCGCATCTGCGACTACACGGACTTCTTTTCCCGCGTGCATGCCACGGGCGCGCTCTGCGTCGTGGCGGCGGATCTCATGGCCCTTACCGTCATCCGGGAACCCGGCGCCTTCGGAGCCGATATCTGCATCGGCAACACGCAGCGCTTCGGCATCCCAATGGGCTTCGGCGGCCCCCATGCCGCCTACATGTCCTGCACGGACGCTCTCAAACGCCGCATGCCCGGCCGCCTTATCGGCATGTCCATAGATACCCTGGGCCGCCCGGCCTACCGCCTGGCCCTGCAAACGAGGGAACAGCATATTCGCCGCGACAAGGCGACCTCCAACATCTGCACCGCCCAGGTGCTCCTGGCCGTGCTTGCCGCCTTTTACGCCGTATACCACGGACAGGAAGGCCTCAAACGCATCGGCACGGAAATCCACTTGAAAACCAAAAGCCTGTACAAGGCGCTCACGGAAGCCGGCATCGCCATTAAAAACAAAAACTTCTTTGACACCCTGCTGCTGTCCGTTCCCGGACAAGCGGACGCCATGGTGCAAAAAGCCCTGGAAGCCGGGTACAACATCCGCAGGGTGGATGCCGACCACGCAGCCATCTCTCTGGATGAAACCGCAACCTGTGCGGATATAGCGGCACTGGCCTCCGCCCTTGCAGGTGCGGAAACATCCGCTGCCTGCGATTGCGACGCTCCTGCCTGGGATCCCGTCCACACGCGCCAGACGCCTTTCTGCACGGAAAAGGCTTTCAACTCCTACCATTCCGAAACGGAAATGATGCGCTACATCCGCCGCCTGGAATCCCGGGACCTGGCTCTAAATGAAGCCATGATCCCTCTGGGCTCCTGCACGATGAAGCTGAACGCCGCCTCTGAAATGATTCCCATCACGTGGCCGGAAGCCAACTCCCTGCATCCCTTTGTTCCGGCGGACCAGTCGGAAGGCATCCGGGAAATGCTCTCCGTCCTGTCCGACCGTCTGGCGAAAATCACCGGCTTTGCCGCCGTATCCCTCCAGCCCAACGCCGGCGCCGCAGGGGAATATGCCGGGCTACTGGCCATCCGCCGCTACCAGAAGCACGCCGGAGAAGGCCACCGCAATGTCTGCCTCATTCCCACCTCCGCCCACGGAACAAATCCCGCATCCTCCGCCATGGCCGGCCTCAAGGTGGTGCCCGTCAAATGCGACGAAAGAGGCAACATCGACATGGCAGACCTGAAATCCCAGGCGGAAGCCCATAAGGACAATCTCTCCTGCATCATGGTCACGTACCCCTCCACGCACGGGGTATATGAACAGACAATCAAGGAACTCTGCGACATCGTCCATGCCAATGGCGGCCAGGTGTACATGGACGGCGCCAACATGAATGCCCAGGTAGGTCTGACTTGCCCCGGCTGCATTGGCGCGGACGTCTGCCACCTGAACCTGCATAAAACCTTTGCCATGCCGCACGGCGGCGGCGGTCCCGGCATCGGGCCCATCGGCGTAGCGGAACACCTCGTACCCTTCCTGCCCGGGCACCTCACGCTGGGCCATGAAGAAGGGGCCGTAGCGTCTGCGGCGTGGGGAAGCGCCTCCATCGCCGCCATCTGCTGGATGTACCTCTCCATGATGGGGCCGGACGGCCTCAGGGAAGCCACGGAAATGGCCATCCTTAACGCCAACTACATTGCCAAGAAACTCGGACATCTCTTCCCGGTTCTCTACTCCGGCAACAAGGGGCTGGTGGCGCATGAATGCATTCTGGATCCGCGCCAGCTCACTCATGACGCCGGCCTCACGGTGGATGACATTGCCAAAAGGCTCATGGACTACGGCTTCCACGGCCCCACCATGTCCTTCCCCGTTCCGGGCACCCTGATGGTGGAGCCGACGGAATCGGAACCCAAAAAAGAACTGGACCGCTTCATTGAAGCCATGGAACGCATTCATGCGGAAATCACGGCCATTATCAACGGTACGGCAGACAAGGAAGACAACGTCCTGAAAAACTCGCCCCATACCGCAGAAATGGTCTCCGCCGACGAATGGCGGCACCCCTACTCCCGCAGTGAAGCGGCTTATCCGGTCTCCGGTCTCCTTATTCACAAATTCTGGCCGTATGTAGGCCGGGTGGATAATGTGTACGGAGACCGCAATCTGGTCTGCACCTGCGACACGGTGGAGGAATTCTCCAAGGCCGTAGAGTTATAAAAATCTCATCCTTCCTTTCAAAAAGGCTGTTCCATTCATTTGGAGCAGCCTTTTTCTTATGTTCAAGAATCGGATTTCCAATCCGAAGTCAACACTCTATTTTGAGAACAAATGGGTCATCAAAATGAAAGGGGAGGAAAAGCGGGGTGGGAGAAATGTTCCTTTTTTCTTTTTCAACCCATATTGCTTTTGGGCTTAATTGTTTTCTGGATATGTTTGCTCTTTCGGATTGGAAATCCGTTGAGCTACGTCTCAGATGAGCTTTTTCTCTGCCCTTACTGTTCCTGGCCTTCAACAGCATCTTTCTTTTTCCAGGGAAGATTCCGCTATCCTCAAAGGGTATGGAATTCTCTTCATGATCTTTCATCATGTCTTCGGCTTATACGCTCTACCCGCAGGTGTGGATACGGCATGGATTGCTCCCCAGCTTACCAAAGCCGCTCCCATCTTTAAAATTTGCGTGCCCATTTTTATTTTCATCACGGGGTACGCTATGGGATGGAAAACAAATTCATCCCCAACCTTCGGTTCCCTCATTAAAACAGGCTTTTCCCATTACTTTAAATTCTGGAAAATTTATTTCTTATGCCTCCTTCTGGCTATTCTGGTTTCCTGGGCATTCCCCTTGCCCATTTTGCCATCCGTTGCCGACATGGGTTGGAAAAATGGCCTGCTTGTCGTAACAGGATTGAGGCCCTGTTATCCCGACTGGTGGTACATGGCTCTTTTCGCGGCAGCCACCATGGCCCTTTATCCAATCTGTGCGTGGATCACGCATCACATTGCGCCTGTCCCGTCCATGGCAGCTCTGCTGGGAGTGTCCCTTTTATTTCAAAGTACGGCCCACATTCCCAGCCTGCCGGGAATCGCCTATTCCTTCCCTCCTTTCCTGCCCTGCTTCATTCTCGGCTACATGTGCGCCTTTCTGGCTTCACGCCTCTCTGCTCTTTCAATTTCCCAAAGCTTGGGAGCAATCCTGTTGCTGGCTCTTGAAATACTATCCATCCATCTCTTCAGTTTTTCAAAAGCCAAAACCCTGACGGTTATCTTTCTCTTCACCCTCTGGTGTCTGCCTTGGATAACCCGGAAACTCCGCCTCACACCGCTCTTGACGCTGCTGGGAACTTATTCCGCACTTATGTGGCTGAATCACAGATTCATTTTCGGCTACCACTTCAGCTGGGACCTCTATGGAACCCAAAGCATCAGCGTAGTATTCATCGTGACGCTGGTCTCCTCCCTTCTGCTGGCCATGGCCATGCAAAAACTTTTTAACCGGATGATTCCCTCAAATCCGCAAACGCAGTCAAAAACTTTGTAGCAACTTTACAAGGTCCGGATTCCAACACCTCTTAATTCCAAGGGGGATCTCCGTACTTATTTTCTCCAATCCGGCTTTCCCCATGGGATAAATACCACAACAGCAGCCACCCTATGAAGGGAACGGCCAGAAAAACCAGGAAAAAGCCGCTCCTCCCGACATCATGCAGACGCCGGACCATGGTAGCCGCCAGCGGAATAGACAGCACGGCGAGCACCACGTACAGCAGAGGGGAAACCAGCTCAACCCACGGAACCAGGGACGGGAAAAAACCGCATTCCGCAAAAGAGGGGACTCCCGCCACGGCCAGCCACGCAACCCCCACTCTGGAAAAAACCTCGTGCAGCTCCCCTTTCCCGGCACGGCCCTCAAAACGGCACCATGCCTTGATGACGCGTATCCAGTACTTCTTCCTGCTCCAGCCGGAGTCGGCGCCTCCAGGCTCTGAACCGGGATCCGGCAGAACGGAGGGCTCCCCATCATCATCCATAACAGTCATGGAGGGGATAAAAGAGGCCAGAGGCCTCCAGTCTCCGCCGGGAACCTTCCGGACCAAAGTCCGGTTGGACAGGCGGCCGAGGTTACGGGCCCGCAGCAAAAGCACCAGGTCAACCGGGCCTTTGGAAGAACCGTCAATTGCCTGATACTCGTACAGATCGCTCATGGGGACGCTTACCTGGATTCCTTCCCGTGGCTGAAGGCGGAGGCGGGAATCTCCTTCTTGGACAAACCGGGACCTTCCCACTTCAAAACCAGTTTGGAGGCAGTACCGGAGTTCCCCACATAGCCAATGCGGATGGGATGAAGTCCAGCTTTCAAATAAACGGGATTCTTCCGGTCACCCAGATCGGAGGAGACCTCGGCCCCCGGCTCATAAGTTTTGTCCGCGTCAATCAATTCCATGCCGTGCAGACGGACAAAAGCCTTGCTGCCCTTATTTTCATCCGTGGTCAGATAAAACGTATATGCTCCGTCCTCTGGAATCTTCACATATCCCGTCAGCTCCACACCGCGCTTGTCCGAACCGTTCATTTTCACGGATGGGGAAGGCGTCACGCCATGGGCGGAAGCAGGCTTCTTCCACTGGCGGAAATCCGGTACCCAGGGAAAATCCCCCTCATACAAGGCCCATCGCAACCCGGGAGAAACGGTTCCCTTCACATCCACGGCAGGCACCAGCGCAGAATCAAACACTGTTTTGGAAGGAAGGGAAGCCCGGCGATTGGACAAAGCGGCGGCTTTCATGCGGGCCTGAAGTTCCGGCTTGGAGGATGCGAGATCTTTGCTTTCCTGCGGATCATTCAAAGTATCAAAAATCATGAAATCCTTGTCCGCATCCTTCACCCCCATGCGCAAGCCTTTCAATCCATCCACAAAAACAATCTGCTGCTGGCCTCGCTGCGCTCCCTTGTGTTCGCCCAGGAAATCCTTATACTCCGGCGTTTTGCCGGCGAAATTATATTCGGCATAAACAATGCCGGGCTTCTGCTGGTCCGCATGACCGGTCAGCGTCGGCAGCAGGGAAACGCCGTCACTGCGGGCTGGAACCGGCACCCCGGCGACATCCGCCAGCGTAGCCAGCCAGTCATGGAACTGTCCAGGATGCAGGCTGATCTGCCCTTTGGGAATGCGGGCGGGCCAGCGTACCAGCGTAGGCACGCGCATGCCTCCTTCCCAGCAATCGCGCTTAATACCGTCCATCATGCCATAACTCTTGAAAAACTGCGGATTTTGCGCTCCGTGCCAGTGCCTGGAGTCGGCGCCACCCTCATTGTGGGGGCCATTGTCGGACGAGAAAACGATCATCGTATTATCGTCAATCTTCAAATCTTTCAGCAGACGGATCAAATCAGCCACGGCATCGTCCACGCGGCGGATCATGGTGGAATGACGTTTGGCCACATCATTCGGGAAACGGGAATTGTCCGGATGAATATAGGTATCCTTATTCTTTTCCGCCTTGGCGTCAAAAGCCGTATTCACGGATTCCGTGCCTTCCTTCTTTACCCATTGCAGGCCTCCTTTCAATCCGCCGCCGGAAGGATAGGGAACCCCCGGAACCACCAGATTGCCGTGGGGCGCCGGAAAAGCCAGGTACAGGAAAAACGGCTTTCCGGTCTTGCGGGCGAACTTGCGCTGGTCCACAATCCACTGCTTGGCGCGGGCGGCAAATAAATCCGTGGAATAAGCCGTCTGGGGCACCTGGTCCTTGATATTTTTCCACTCGGGATTGGAAGCGTAACCGTTGTATTCGAAAACGTCACGGGATTCGGAAGGATAGTGAAAATGCCCTGCCAAATGGTCCAGGATACCGTAAAAATAATTGAATCCCCGCTGATGGGGGCCGGCGGTCATGGGCACATGGCTCTGGCCTCCGCCGCCTACACCCCATTTGCCAATGGCGGCAGTATCATACCCGGCATCACGCATCACGGTACCCAGCGTATGGGAATCTTCAATAGGCTGGTCGAAACGGTTGTTTCTCACCACGCGGGAATTCCCCTGGTGCACCCCCAGCAGCAGGGAGGCGCGCGCCGGAGCGCAAACCGGAGCGGCGGAATAATGACGGCGCAGCTGAATCCCCTCCCGAGCCAGAGCGGACAGGGCAGGAGTCTTGAACTCGTTCTTTCTCTCCACCGTCCGGCCATTCAGCTTCTGCTGGCTCCAGTTGGAATCCAGATCACCCCAGCCCATGTCGTCCACCAGAATGAAAATAACATTGGGTTTTGAAGTTTTGACAGACCGGGCAGCCGGCTTCGTTGCCTGCCCGGAAGCACCCATGCACGGAACCAGGGAAGTCAGAAGAACGGATAGTAAAGATACCAGCTTCATGATTCAAAGAAAATAGACTCTAAAAAAGACGTTAAAATAAAGCGTTATCTTACATGAATTTTCTCATCCCTCAAGAAAATTACGAGGAAAGGGCACAGAGGATTGAATCGCCAGTATTATCGGCAAAAAACATCAGGGAACCAGCCTTCACAGCCGGAACAACTACAACCCGCCATACTGCACCAATGAGCGGCTTTTCTGGCTGAAGCCAGGAATGGGAGAAAATTCCTCCTGCATTCCCGGCGCCCCGGTCACCAGCCCCGCCCGGCCATGCTTTATCCTGAATAAAACGGCAATCCCCCCGCCGGGCAGAAAATACAGAAACCGGCGGAAACAGCAATCATGAACCGGAACGTTCCAAAATGTCCGCGCCAATTCCGGAACAGCGTTAATAACCCTGTCCGGAATAGCGAAGGCATCAGAAACGCTTCTTCCTGTCGTCCCTGCGGGAACGTTCGCCCCAGCGTTCGCCGCGGTCACTGCGGAAGCCCCCGCGGTTTCCCCTGAATCCGCTCCGGTCACTGCGGTCCCGCTCTCCGCGGTAACTGTTGCGGAATCCTCCATTGCGGCGGGAAGAGCGCGGAGTTCCGGAATATTCCGGAGCCCCCTTGTCTTCACGGACATTAACTTCATAGCCGCAGACGGTAGCCGTCGCCAGGGCCTCCAGAAGCAGGGGCGCCACGGAAGCGTCCACTTCTATCAGGGAATGCTTGGGGAAAATCCGGATATCGCCCACGGCTCCCTTTTCCATTTCCACCGTATTGTAAAATAACCCGGCTATGTCTTTGGGCCGCAAGCCAATCATCCGGCCTCCATTCATAAACAGCGTAACCGTATCCCCCTTATGCTGCCAGGAATCACCCTTCTGCGGGCTCTCCGCCTCCTCCCCGGTCTGCGGCATACGCCGCGCCCTGCGGGCGGGCTTGTCTTCCGGAATGGGCTGCACTTCCCGGTGCGTACGTTCCCGGAGCAAGTCAAACAGGGCCGCAGCCATGGCCTCCGGCGCAGCCTCCACTTCCTTCAATTCCTCCGGCAGCACGGCATCCGGCTTGAGACGTTCCAGGATATCATCCACCAGGGACTCTGTCCGGAGCTGGTCCACCTGAACGGCAGTCAACACAGGTTCCGGAGTCAACTTAACGCCGATGAAACGTTCAATGCGGCTCATCAGGGAAAAATCACGGCGCCCCACAAAAGTGATGGCCTTCCCCTTGCGGCCGGCGCGTGCCGTGCGGCCGATGCGGTGCACGTAATCCTCCGGATCACGCGGCAATTCAAAATTCACCACGGCATCCACATCGTCCACATCCAGGCCGCGAGCGGCAATATCCGTCGCCACCAGAAGGCGCAGGCTCCCCTTGCGGAAGGAATCCATCACGCGCTCCCTCATCATCTGGGGCATATCCCCATGAAGGCGATCCACCGGATAACCGCGGGCCGTCAGACCGTCCACCACGTCATCCACCACCTTTTTGGTATTGGCGAACACCAGCCCCATTTTAATCTTTCCGGTGTCAAGCAGCCGGCTGAGTACCTCAATCCGGGAGGAAAACACCACTTCGTAATAAACCTGTTCAATGGTAGGCACCGTCAGCGTAGGCCGTTCAATGGAAATCTGGATGGGCTCCTTCATGAACCTGCTCACCAGACGGTTGATTTCCGGAGACATGGTAGCGGAAAAAAACAGGGTCTGCTTCGTTTCCGGCATGGCCTCCGCAATGCGTTCGATGTCTTCCAGAAAACCCATATCCAGCATCTCGTCCGCCTCATCCAGAATCAGCATGCGGAGTCCGTCCAGCCTTAATGCCCCCGACTCCATCAGATCCATGACGCGTCCGGGCGTCCCCACCACAAACTGCACCCCGCGGCGCAGGGCGTCCAGTTGCGGACGGAAAGAAGCCCCCCCGTAAATGGGGACGGCGGAAACGCCGTCCATAAATAAAGCAAGCTTGTCCACCTCCCGGCAAATCTGAACGGCCAGTTCCCGAGTAGGACAAAGAGCCAGCACCTGAACGCAGCGTTCCTCAGGCTCAATGCACTCCAGGGCCGGAATGGCGAAGGCAAGCGTTTTTCCGGAACCCGTATGGGACAGCCCCACAATATCGGCCCCACTGATCGCGGCGGGAATCGCCTGCTCCTGAATGGAGGAAGGAGTATCGAAGCCGAGCACTTCGATAGCCTCCAGAATCTCCGGTGAAATACCAAGAGCCGAAAAAGAAGATGTTTGAGTCATGGGGAAAAATGATCTGTCAAAGTCACGGAAGAAGCTGAACATTCTTCCCTCCCGTGTCCAGCCAAAAGAACGGAAGATACCGTAGATGCCACGATTTCCGCAAAGCCGCCTGCGAATAAAAAAACGGCTCTCCCCGCTTCTGGTCTTTACTGTCACACACGGGGTTGCAACTTGCAGGGGCGCATTCGCGTATGATACAAATATTTCCCTCCGAATTCATGGATAAAACGCCAAACAAATCACAGTCCTCCCTGCTGGGGATTTTCATCAACATCCTCCTCCCGGTGTTGATTCTGGACTATTGCAGCGCGGGGCCCGCCAATCCCCTGGAACGCCCGGAAGGAGAAAATTTCTGGCATATCGGCCCGGTATGGGCCCTCGTCATCGCCCTTTCCCTCCCCCTTGTCTATGGTATCCGTTCCCTGGTCGTCTCCAGGAAATTTGACCTGATGTCCGTCGTAGGCATGGCCGGCGTGCTGCTGACGGGTGTCATCAGCATCTTCGTCATCGGCCCGGAAGGGCGCATCCACAGCGCCACACCCTGGCTGTTCGCCGGAAAAGAAGCCCTGATCCCCCTTATCCTGGCGGCGGCGGTCGTCGTCTCCCGGTCCGCCGGCACGCCCCTTCTCAACATGTTTATCTACACGCCGGAGTTATTCGACGTGCGCAGGATAGAACAAACGGTGGCCGCCAACGGCGAGGAACGGGCTTATCAGAAACTGCTGGCAAACTCGTCCTGGATTCTGGCGGGCACGCTGGTTGCCTCCTCCATCGGCAATTTCTTCCTGAGCCTCTCTTTCATGTCTTCCGTCATACAACAGCCGGAAGCGGAACAGCAAGTGGCCTACAACGCCGCCATCGGCAGCATCACCTGGTGGGGCTTCCTGATCATCGGAATCCCCATCCTGGCAGCCCTTGTCTTCATCATGACCCGCCTGATTAAACGGCTCGGCAGGCTGACCGGCCTCTCGCGGGACGAACTCCTTCTCAAATAACCCCCAAACCATGCGCCTCCATACTTCATGCATCCTGGCTGCCGCCATCGCCCTTCATGCGGCGTGGGCGGACACGCCCCGGTTCGACCGGGTCTTCGGTTCCCATATGGTACTTCCCCACGGGAAAAACATTCCCGTTTCCGGTACGGCCGCCCCCAACAGGGAAATAACCGTCACTTTTGGAAACACTGCCCTGAAAACAAAAACCGACTCCAAGGGGAAATGGAGCGTCACGCTGCCCCCCATGCCTCCCTGCGCCACAGGCCAGACGCTGGCGGCCGTGCAAAACGGGGACTCCGCCAAATTGGAAGATGTGCTCGTGGGAGAAGTGTGGCTGGCTTCCGGCCAATCCAACATGCTGTTCCGCCTGAACCAGACCACGACGGCCAAAGAAGACATAGCGGCTTCCGGAGACGACCAGCTCCGTCTGCTCAACAACGTTCCGCAAGCCCACACCAACAATGCCCCCTACTCCGCGAAAGACTTTGACGCCGTCACCACGGACAACTTCTATAAAGGGCAATGGGCTGCCAGCTCTCCCGCCACCTCAGGGCCAATGACTGCCGTGGGCTACTACTTCGGGAAAAAACTCCGCGAAGGGCTGGGCATTCCGGTAGGCATCATCCACTCCTCCCTGGGAGGCTCGGAAATCGCAGCGTGGATCCCCCGGCAGGTCATTAATGCCAACAACAGCTTCCGCACCCTGCGCGGCAATCACTGGCTGGACTCCCCCCTTATCTCCGACTGGGTGAGGGGACGGGCCAGGAAAAACATCTCTCCGCGTCTGAACCAGGGCTCTCCGGACCATCCCTACAAGCCGGCGTTCCTTTACGAATCCGGCATCGCATGGACAACGGCCCTCCCCATCACGGGCGTCATCTGGTATCAGGGCGAATCCGATGCGGAGATCATTGACAATGCCCAAAACAGCATGCTGCTGAAAACCATGATCTCCTCCTGGAGAAAAGCTTTCCGTAACCCGGAAATGCCTTTCGTCATGATCCAGCTCCCCCGCATCAACGACCCGTCAAAAATCCGTGCCGGATGGCCGGAATTCCGTGAAATGCAGGACGCCGTGGCCAAAACCGTTCCAAAAGTTTACAGCGTCAACACCATTGATCTTGGCTCCACCAATTCCGACGTTCATCCTCCATTCAAGCGCCCTGTGGGGGAACGTGCAGGAAATACTGCCCTGAACAAGGTTTACGGTAAAAAGATCCCCTGTGAAGGCCCTGCCCTCAAGGCCTTCAAACCTTCCGGTTCCAACATCCTGGTTCAACTGGATCAAGCTGCCGGACTGACCACCACGGACGGCAAAGAACCGGCCCAGTTTGAAATTGCCGGGACGGACGGAACTTATCATCCCGCCGCAGCGGAAATCATAAACAGAAAAGGCAACACAGCCGTTATCCGCCTCTCATCACCGGAAGTAAAATCCCCCAAACACGCCCGGTATTGCTGGAACCGTTTCGTGACCCCCAACCTGGTCAACGGCAACCAGCTCCCCGCCCGTCCCTTCCGGACGGACGAACCTGTTCTGAAAAAATAACTTTTACCACACCATCACTCCATGAACCTTCATCTTATCCTCGCTTCTCTGACAGCCACACTCTCACTGGGCATTGCGGCACAAGCTGCTCCCGCCAAAGTAGCCTGTGTGGGGGACAGTATCACCTTCGGCACCGGCCTTAAACCCGGAGAAACCCGGTATCCGCAAGTGCTCGCCACACTCATGGGGCCGGACTTTGACGTCAGAGGCTTCGGCAATCCCGGAAAAACGGCAGGCGACTACCCGGGCCAGGCAGGACGCTGGTACGGCAGCACCAGGGAACACAAGCAAGCCCTGGAATTCAAGGCGGATATTTATATCTGCAACCTTGGCATCAACGACACGGGCCGCTGGTGGAACCCCGAACTGTTCTCCAAAGGCTATGACGCTCTGCTTCATGCGTGGAAAAACGCCAATCCCAAAACACGGTTCTTTGCCTGGGGGCTGCTGGGGCCGGACTACCGCGGCCCGCTCAACAAAAAGGCATTTCCCGGCAACTGCTATCCGGACGTACGTAAATATGCAGGCTCGGACAACGGCTCATCCGCCAACCGCCCGGAAGCGGAAAAACTGATCGCCGCCGTAGCGCGCAAGTACAAAGTCAGTCTCTTTGACGCGCTGCACCCGCTCTCCGACCATCCGGAATGGTACGTTGACGGGTTGCACCCTACGGAACAGGGCGCACGGCGCATTGCGGAAATCACCTTTGCCAAGCTGGCAAAAAGCCTCAGGCTTAAGCAGCCCGCCCCCAGATTGGAACCGGGCACCGGCAACGTGATTATCAACAACCCAGGCAACTCCGGCATCCTTTTGGATGGATGGAAACTGACGGACGGAACCAATACGCTCATCTTTGAAAACTCCACCGTCATTCATCCCAAGGACAGGCTTATCATCGCCATTGGCCCGGAAACTCAAAAAGACCCGACCAAGCCCCTGCAAATCAAGTCCTCCCAATCCCCCGCAGCTTTCCGCCTCATTCCTGCGAAAAAATATTAAAAACTTCCAGAACCGCTTATGGGAACATGCGGAACTCCTGCATGTTCCCATAAGCCCGGCACACGCTATTCCGCCCGCACACACCCGCGGCAGGCGGCATGACTGCGTCACAGGCAGTTTCCCCGCTATCCCGGAAACTCATTTCTATCCTGTTTTAATTGAGCATTTCTGTCTCCAAAACGGTCTACAGTGCATGGAACAGAATAAAAGCAAATCATCCGCATGCCGCCTGCTTGGCCCCCTGGCCACCAACACCAGTATGGACTTCGGCGTTCTGTTGCTGCGCCTGGGCGTAGCAGTCATGATGCTTGTGCATGGCATTCCCAAACTGGGCATGCTTATCAGCGGAAACTGGGCGGCGTTCCAGGATCCTCTGGGAATCGGCAATTTTCTGTCCCTGCTGCTGTGCGTAGGCGCGGAATTCGGATGTTCCGTCCTCCTCTTGCTGGGATTCCTCACCCGTCTGGCCGCCCTTATCCTGATTATTAACATGTGTGTAGCGCTCTTTCTTGTCCTTGGGCTTTCCGGCTGGGGAGCGCAGGAACTTGCGGCCATCTACCTGCTGATCTATCTGACCATCTTCTATACGGGACCGGGCAAATTCTCCCTGGATGCCTGGTGGCTCCGGCGCGACTGCAAGATAGAAGTGGAATGAAAACAGCTCCTCCCGCGCGGTCTATGGCAAAAATACTTCTTTTTTCACTCGCCGCGGAGGGAGCCTTCCTCTAGGATGCTGGTACACCCAGTTCATCCGTTCAATGTCCGGCAAACTAACCTACAAGCAATCGGGGGTCGATACCAAAGAAGCAGCCGCTTTTGTATCCGACATCAGCTCTCACGTTAAAAGAACGCAAAAACAGAGATCCCTTCACCAGGCCTTTGGCCTTTTCGCCGCTGCCTATGATTTGAGTTCCTATAAGGAACCGGTCATCGTCACCGGGTGCGACGGTGTAGGCACCAAGACGGAAATTCTCTTTGAACTGGACATGGTGGAAACCGCCGGCAAAGACCTGGTGGCCATGAACGTCAACGACATTCTTACCACGGGCGGCGACCCGCTCCTTTTCCTGGATTATCTGGGCATCTCCAATCTGGAACGGGAACGCTCCCGCATCACCCGCCTGGTGGCCGGCATGTGCGACTACCTGGAATCCTGCAACTGCATCCTGGCCGGAGGGGAAACGGCGGAAATGCCCGGTGTGGTGCCGGAATCCATCGTGGAACTCTCCGGCTTCTGCATCGGCTGTTGTGAAAAAAGCAAACTGATTGATCCGAAAACCGTCCGGCCCGGAGACGTATTCATCGGCTACAAATCCGACAGCTTCCATGCCAACGGCTGGAGCCTCATCCGCCGCATTCTGGAAGAAAATCCGGATGTAGTTGATGAAGAGGAACTCCGTTCCCTTCTTCAGCCCACCCGCTTGTACCATGACGTGGTGGCAGATATGCGCCGCTTCAATGTCACCCCGAAGGCATACGCCCATATCACGGGGGGAGGCCTCCCGGAAAACCTGGAACGCTTCCTGGGCGACTACGGCGCAGACCTCTCCATTCCCTATTGGGACAACACCGCCGCCCAGAAAATCCTGAAGCATGTGGATCCGCAGGACCGCTTCAACACCTTTAACATGGGCATTGGCTGGGTAGCTATCGTGAGACCTGAAGATGCGGAAGCCGCATTGAAGGCAGGTCCGGGCGGCACGGTCATCGGCACGCTGAGAGAAGGCCGCGGCATTCATGTCAAAGTACAGGGCGAATAAAAACACCATCTCCTTGCAACGGATACGCCACACTTACAGGACAATCTTTTCATCATCATCCCATGAGCGATTTTCTTAAACACGAGTGCGGCGTAGCCGCCATTCGTCTGCTTAAGCCTCTCTCTTATTTTCAGGATAAATACGGCTCCACCCTCTGGGCGTTCAACAAACTGCTCATCCTGATGGAAAAGCAGTACAACCGCGGACAGGACGGCGCGGGCATAGGCTGCGTCAAGCTGAACATGCCCCTGGGGCAGCCTTATCTGTTCCGCACCCGGGACGCCAGCAAAGACGCCCTTACGAGCATCTTCAACGGGCAAATCAAGAAGCTCAATAAAAAAGTTCGCCGCGGCCTGGTCAACCTGAAGGATGCGGCAGACATCAAAAACAACTTCGACTACGGCGGGGAAATCCTGATGGGGCATCTCCGCTACGGCACCTCCGGCCTCTTTGACGAAGGTTCCTGCCACCCCTACCTGCGCCGCACCAACTGGCCGACCCGCACCCTGATGGTTCTGGGCAACTTCAACATGACCAATACGCCGGAATTGAACCAGCGAATGATTGAACGCGGCCAGCACCCCGTCTTCGGAACGGACACGCAGACTGTCCTTGAAGAAATAGGGTATCACCTGGATGAAGCCCATACGGACCTCTACCGCGCCTTGCGGGACAGCGGCATGCCCGGCCCGGAAATTCCCCATGCCATTTCCTCCCGGCTTAACATTCAGGAAATCATCCATAACTCCGCCAAGCAATGGGACGGCGGATATGCCATCATGGGAGCCATCGGCAACGGGGACTACTTCTGCCTGCGGGATCCGCACGGCATCCGCCCATGCCACTACCTGATTACGGATGAATTCATTGCCGTGGCTTCCGAACGCGTTCCCCTGATGACCGTCTTTGAAGTGGAAAGCGAACAGGTTCAAGAACTTCCGCCGGCCAATATGCTCTCCATCAAAGCAGACGGGACACATGCCATTACGGAATTTACCACCCCTCTGAAACCGGCTCCCTGCTCCTTTGAAAAAATTTACTTCTCCCGCGGGAACGATCCTATCGTTTACCGGGAACGCAAAGCGCTCGGCGCGGCGTTGACCCCCCAAATCGTGGATTCTCTTGAAGACCGTTTTGACAAATCCGCTATCACCTACATTCCCAACACGGCGGAAACCGCCTACTACGGCCTGCTGGAAGGCTTGCGCGTCTACCGCCGCAAGCGCGTGCATGCCCAGCTCCTGGAGGCCCTGAGAAACGGCACCCTGGATGAAAACATGCTGGACAGCGCTATCCTGAAACGCTGGCCGCGCGGTGAAAAAATCGCCCACAAGGATATCAAAATGCGCACGTTCATCACGCAGGAAAAAAGCCGTGCGCAGCTGGTTTCCCACGTATATGACCTCACTTACGGCGCCGTAGGGCCGGAAGATGTACTCGTCGCCATTGACGACTCCATTGTCCGCGGCACTACGCTGAGAAGGTCCATCCTCCGCATCCTGGGCCGCACCAATCCCCGGAAAATAGTCATTGCATCTACTGCCCCGCAAATCCGGTACCCGGACTGCTACGGCATTGACATGTCCGAGCTGGGCAACTTCATTGCCTTCCAGGCGGCCGTCTCCCTGATCAAGCAGCACGGACAGGCCCGTCTGCTGGAAGAAGTATACAAGGCATGCAGGGAAGAACTGGCCAAGCCCAAGGAAGAACGGCGCAATTGCGTGAAGGCTATTTACGAAGGGTTGACTGAGGCTGAAATCTCCCGGGAAATCACCCGCCTGGTCACTCCGCATGACGCTCCGTGCCCCGTGGAAGTCATTTTCCAGACCATCGAAAACCTCCATGAATCCATAGAAGGCCCCTGCGGCGACTGGTATTTCACCGGAGATTACCCAACTCCGGGCGGATACACCACAGTTAATGTGGCATACATGCGCTGGTTTGAGGGTAAAGGGGGCCGTGCATACGATTTGCCCTTGTAGCGGCTCCCTTTTTTTGGGTATTCTGCCGACAACATGTCGGCACCCATTTCATACACGACCTTGGAAGACACCGAACTGGTCGCCAGGGCACGGGAAGGAGATTCGCGGGCTTTTGACGAACTTGTCATTCGCCACAGCCGCAAACTCCATGCTACCCTGTACCAGATGACGGACAACTACGACGATGCCTATGACATCGCCCAGGAAGCGTTCTCCAAAGCCTACCGGGCCTTGCGCTACTTTAATGGACAAAGCGCCTTTTACACATGGCTGCACTCCATTGCCGTCAACCACGCCAGAAACTTCCTGAAAAAACGCAACCGCAGAATGACCTACAGTCTGGACGACGACGAGTACGGCGACCATACGGAAAAGGACATGAACATGGCGGATGAAACGGACGGGGCGGACCCGGAACGCCGTACCCATTTGAATGAATTGCAGCTCAAAATCAACGAAGCATTGAAGAAACTTTCCACTAAACACAGGGAAGTCGTTGTTCTTCATGACGTAAAAGGGCTCAACCATACGGAAATATCCGCCCTTCTCGGTATCTCTGAAGGAACGCTCAGATCACGTCTGCACTATGCCCACAAGGAACTCCAGGGGCTGCTGGCGGAATATCTAAGTTAATCAGGGAAAAAAATATTGAACGTCAATTCCCGCCGCCATGTCAAACGCATAGTTCCAAATTCGGGACTGACACATTCTAACTTCTATTATACTTAACATCAACGACGATGGATAAACAATCCACAGATCATAAAGAGGAAACTCTGGCGGCCATGCTGGCATCTTTCCGCAAGGAAGCCTGTTACCATGACACCTTCGAGGAAGATTTCCTCCGCAATTTTCATCTCAGAAAGGAAACCGATCAGGCTGCCCACTCTGCTTGGAAATTGCTGCTCGAACGCCTGGACAATTATCTGCAGAACTTTCGTGGTTGGCAGTGGGTCTATGCTTCCATGTCCATCGTGACATTAGCTGCGGTAGGCGTTATTATCGCATCCGGAAACATGGATGAACCTTCTGAATCTTACGTATCCTCCACCAAGGATAAGGAAGAAATACTCCTGACGGAAAAAGCCGTTCCCGTAAGTAAGGAAACTATTGAACGAACCTCAACCGAAGTTGCTCCCACGGAAAAACCTGAATTCACCACGGGAGACTCTTCATATGAAACATCGGCCAAAGACAACCAGCTGAAACCTGATTCCCATGCCGATAAAAAACCGGTATCCCGCGTTCTCATTGAGATGTAACAATCCATGATGGACCTGGCTCCGATATTGACGGGCATAGCCGTTGCAGGCCTGATTTGCCAGGCAACGGCCGTGCCTGTCCCTTTTAAGGTAGAAGCCATCCTCCCCCAGGCGGAAGGAGCGCCGTATGCGACCATGGCGGCGCAAATCGGTAAAGACATGCTGGCCTCCTTGATTCCCTACCGGGTTTTAAAAAACGGAGGCGTGACTTACCATCTCGGGGACAAAAGTACCCCGCCCCTTCAGGTTTGGGCCCAGGAAAAGCTCACAGGCCTGACAATCTTTAAGGTGGATCCAGCCCGTATATACGACGGGCAGGCAGACCTGACCCCTTCCGGCATTCTTAAACGCGGCGACAAGCTGTCCTTTGCCAGCAGCAAAAATGAGACCACGCAGGGAATTTACGTGGGCATGGAACATTCCATCGGGGAAACCAGTTTCCCCCTGCGGCTCATCCGCGCCCAGTTCCCCAAGCTGGCAGTCCCCCCCATCGGCCAACCATGCTACGACTCTGAA
The DNA here is from genome assembly GCF_000980515.1 of Akkermansia sp. UNK.MGS-1. Lineage (NCBI taxonomy): Bacteria > Pseudomonadati > Verrucomicrobiota > Verrucomicrobiia > Verrucomicrobiales > Akkermansiaceae > Akkermansia > Akkermansia sp. UNK.MGS-1. The sequence continues at coordinate 227,944 of NZ_LBCB01000040.1, forward strand.
AACCGTCTGGTCGGCATTGTTCTGGGCGTTTCCCGCAAAGGGACCTGCCACCTGCTGCCCGCCCGGGCCATCTCCTTCCTGGCAACCCATCCGGAAGCCAAAAGAGTGCGCCTGGGTTGCCTGCTGGACATCAACTCCTCAACCCCCGTCATTGAGGGCCTTATCAACGGAGGTCCTCTTGCACGGGCGGGAATCCAGACCGGAGACATCCTCATCAACATCAACGACACGCCCATCCGCAACTACGGAGACATGTTGGACGCCACTTATTACCTGACGGGAGACAAACCTCTGTCTATCGAAGTCATCCGCGGCACCCAGGTGGTGACAAGCAAGGGAATCCTCCCCACGCAGGATCCCCGTTAATCCAAAATCCGGGCTCCAAATAAATGCCGGGGCTCCGGACGGCTCCCGCTCAAAATCGCCCAGAACCTTCTTTCAGGCTTGAACTCGCCCGCCGGCGCACTTAAAAAAGGGCGTGCTTCAAATCGTCTTCAATAAAATCAGCGCTGCGGAAGTATCCAGCATCCCCACTCTGGAACAGCTGGATCTGCTCGGAGACTTCCAAGTCTCAGAATCCACCCTCCAGACCCTGGATGACGCCCGTTTCGGCAAGATGGAAAAGGATGGTAAAATTCTTTATCGCTACGTCGCCAAAGATTACCGCATCTACTTTGAAGTCATCGAAGGCAAAGTGATCGTCCACCGCGTTCTGCACGCCAACAGCCTGAACGATTTCCTGTTTCGCACCAATATTTCCCCGACTGCCGGGGAAGATGAAATCCTGAGCCAGTCCAAGCACTTCTGGAAACTTATCGACGAAGGCAAAAACGCCTCCAAAGCCTGACCTTTTCCCATTCATGGCCTGCATCATTCTGGGCGTCACCGGCTCCATTGCCGCATACAAGGCGGCGGATATCGCTTCCGCCCTGGTCAAACACGGTCATGAAGTGCACTGCGTCTGCACAGCCAAGGCCCTTGAATTCGTCACCCCCCTCACCCTGCACACGATTTCCCGCAACCCCGTCTTTTCCTCCTTTGAGGATGAAAAGACGGACTGGGTTCCCCCGCACATCCAACTGGCCCAACGGGCGGATCTTCTGCTTATAGCCCCAGCCACGGCAAACACCATGGCCAATTTCGCCCATGGCTTCGCTCCGGACATGCTCAGCTCCCTCTACCTGGCTTGCCAGTCTCCGGTGCTTATTTGCCCGGCTATGAACGTCCACATGTGGGAACATGCGGCCACGCAGCAAAACGCGGCCGTTCTGAAGCAAAGGAAGGATCATTACATCCTCGGCCCCAGTGAATCCGGAATTCTGGCCTGCGGAGCGGAAGGCGCGGGAAAACTCATGCCGGTGGACAGGATTATTCAAAAAACACTCTCCCTTCTGCCGTAAGGACGGCAAAAATCGCTCCATGCCTGTTTATTGGTTTGCCCCCGGAGAACTAAATCTTCTATCATGGACGCATATGAAAATGCTCCTGTTCTTCTTCGGTTCCCTCATGCTCTGTTCCTGCGGTCCGGATAAATATCCCATCAGCTTTCATATGGAAACGGGAGCGACGGACAGCAAAAAATTCGCCTTTGAAAGGGACGGCCATTACTATAGCAAGGCCCCCTTTATTTCCCATAAGGACATTGAATCCTATTACTCCTTCCCCGCGCCGGACAACACCTACGGCATCGTCGTCAACGTCCGGAAAGGCCTGGGCAGCCGGGTGGAAGGAATAACAGCCGCCAACCTGGGCAGGCAAATACTGCCCATCGTCAACGGCCATGCCATGCAGCCCCTGCGCCTTTACAGCAAACCTGTCACCTCTGGAAAACTGGCAGTCATGGGAGGGTTCTCCCCGGCGGATCTTGCCGCCATGGCGGAATTTATTCCACCGGCGGATCCCAAGAGAGAAGAACCCATCAACAAACTGGCCGCCGTTACCAAGCCTCTTCTTCCCAGCAAGAACCCTGCTCAGGAAAAGAAGGAGGCCAAAGACCCTGAAGAACACAAAGACCGTACCGTGATCAGCACCCGCCGGGGGCGGATCTGAGCCAGCACCCCTCGTATCAGCATGCACGGCAAATCCTTTCCTCTCCTGACCGGCATCCTCCTGTTCCTTTGGGGCATGCCATTCCTGACGGCGGATATTGTAGTGCGCTTCCCCACGGAAAATACAGCCCTGCTGGACAACCGCCCGCAGGACTTTTACATGTATGTAGACCGCAATTTTGAAGGGAAGAAATCCCAGCCGTGGGAAGCCGGAGCCTACGGCTTTACCCGGACCCTCGTCAGAACCCAGGCTGGCCCCGTAGCCGTCAAATTTCATGAGGGTATCGACATTAAACCTCTCAGGAGGGATGCTTCCGGCACGCCGCTGGACGACGTGCACCCCGTAGCCGGAGGCACGGTAGTCCATGCCTCCGCCAACCCCACCCATAGCAATTACGGCCGCTATGTGGTCATTGAGCACCAGCTGAAGGACGGCCCGCTTTACAGCCTGTATGCCCATCTGGCCTCCGTCTCCTGCAGGAAAGGCGACCGGGTAGGAACCGGAAACGTCATTGGAAAGCTGGGATACTCCGGGGTGGGTTTGAACAAAACGCGTGCTCATGTGCATCTGGAACTCTGCCTCAAGCTACAAGATGACTTTGAAAACTGGTATTCCAGTCTGAAACTGGGCACTCCCAACCGCCACGGTTCCTATAACGGACTCAATCTGGCCGGTTTTGACCCGGCACCCGTCCTCCTGCAATGCAAGGGCGGAGCGGAATTTTCCCTCTCGCGCCATATCTCCTCCCTGCCGGTCCAATACGTCGTGAGGGCTCCCTCTTCCGGCGAACCTCCCAGCCTTGTCAAACGCTACCCCTTCCTGCTGAAGCCGGGGCCCGCCGACCCCAAATCCTGGGAAATCAGTTTCACGGGAGAAGGGGTTCCCGTTTCCGTGACTCCTTCCAGCCAACCGTGCACGGAACCCGTCGTCATCCGGGCCGTTCCGCATCCTTTCTCCCAACTGTACAGGACCTGCAACCGCGTTTCCGGCTCCAGCAAGGACCCTAAGCTTACCGCCGCCGGCAAACGCTACATCCGGCTCATCTTCATGGGGCCTGAATCATAATCCTACGATGATGCAAACCTTTTCCAGATTCCGTTTTCCCCATGCCGTTCTCACATCCTGCGCGGCTGTCCTGCTTTCTCTGGGCGGCGCTTCCCCTGCAGCTGCCGCCCCCTCTGCGGGAGACACCTTTCCGCAGGACAGGCAGGACCTCCTGAAAAACAAAAAATACCAGCAGGGACTGAAAGCCCTGGAAAACCGCCTTCCGCTGGAAGCCAGCAAACACTTTCAGGAATGCCTGTCTTCCCAAAACCTTGCGGAATCACAAAAAGCCATAATCCGCCCCTTTCTGGCAGAAGCCCTGATCCGCGCCAAAAAAACGGAAGAAGGACTGAACGCCTGGGAGCAACTGTCGGACTCTCCCATGAAATCCTACTGGACGGCAGTGGGCCTCTTCAATAAAGGCTCCTTTACCAAAGCCTTGGAAAAACTTACCGCTATCCCGGAAACGGATCCGCTTTCCCTCTACGGGCTTCAATTGAAAGCCCAGCTTGCGCGCCAGCTTCAGGACCGGCAGCTTTTACTGGAAACCCTCAGCAGGCTGGGGCAGGCGGAATCCCCCGCCGTCTCCCGCCCCGCATGCCTTCTTCTGGCGGATGTGCTGGTGAATCAGGAATGTTACCAGGACGCCGCCGCTATTCTTGAACAACTCAAAACGGAAACGGAAGCCGGGACGGACAGCAACCGGCTCATCCGTTCATACACCGAACTCATAGAAGGCAAGCTGGCCAGCAAACAGGGAAATCTGGACCAGGCCATCAAAACCTTCTCCGCCGTTATGGACAACAAGTCCTATCCGGAAAAAATCCGTGATCTGAGCCGCCTGGCTCTTGCCAGGGCGGAAATAGCCCGTGAAAAAAGCAATCCGGAACAGGCGGAAGAGGAAACGCGGTACCAGCCTCAGGAAGAGGAAGCTCCGCACACCGCCGGAACGGCGGAGGAACGCCTGTTGGCGTTCATTGGCGGCAAAGCGGAATCCGCCTTGCTGATGGACGCCTTCAACATTCTGCTGGAGGAAGACATCTTTCAAACCAATCCCCAGGCTCTGGAAAAACTCAACGGCTGGGTAAAAGCCAGGGATGCATCCCGCCAGCCGGCGGCCATGTATGCCATGGGAAGCCTTCTTCTGGAAAAAGATGACCTGTCAGGCGCCGTCAAAATGGCGGAAGAAGGGCTCTCCAAATATCCACAGAGCCTTCCCGTTCAAATTCTTTCTCTGAATACCATTACTGTTCTGCTGGATAAAAACCGTCTGCAGGATGCGGAACGTCTTATTTCCAAATATCCCGGTTCATCCCCTGACCTCGTCTTTCAACAGGGAGCCCTGGCTTTCCTCAAAAAAGACTACTCCCTGGCGCAGAAACTTTTCCGGGAAGCGGCCCGCCGCGCTTCGGAAACAACGGCGGAAAACGCCCTGTTCAATGAAAACCTGGCCGCCCTGAACGCCAATGACGCCTCCGGAGCCGCCGCTCTCATCAAGGAAGCCGCAGACTCTTCCCGGCTCCGGGAGAGCATCCTCTTTGAACAGGCCCATTACGCCGCTAAAAGGATGGCCCCTCAGGCTGCCGAATTGCTGGCAAATTTCATAACTCTGGCGGAAACTCCGGCCCTGAAAACCCAGGCGCGGCTGGACCAGGCGGAAGTAGCCCTGAATCTCAACCCTCCGGACCTGGAAACCGTGCAGGCTATCCTTCCCCTGTTGGAAAAAGAGCAGTTGTCTCCGGAACAGACCATGCAGCTGGCGCGGCTGAATATTCTGGAGGAGGAAAGCCGGCAGGAATGGCCCAGCGCCATTCAGTCCTGCCGACGAGCCATTGCCCTGGATTCGGAAGGCAAACAGGCGGATATGCTTTACCTCAAACTGGGAGAGCTTCTGTACAAAAACGGAGACTTCCATGAAGCGCAGCTTGTCCTACAGCCCTTTCCCTCCAAATATCCTGACAGCCCTCTTCAGGCGGCAGCCCTCTTTCTGGCAGGAAAAGCCGCCCAGCAAAGCAATGCCGGCAGCACGCTGAACGCCGCCCTGAACATCTTCAAAACCCTGGGCGCGGGGGACACCCCCTTCGCCCAGCCTGCCAGAATAGAAGAAGCCTCCGTTCTGCTGCGCATGGGGAAAGCGGACCAATGCATCGCCGCCCTGGAAAACCTGCTTTCCTCCCCATTGCCGCGCTACATGCGCCTGCTGGCCCTCTCCATCCAGGCGGATGCCTGGGTAGCTAAGGAAGATGCCCATTCGGACACTCTTCGCAGGGCCATCAACCTCTGTACGGAGATCCTGGACACACCCAACCTGGGACTGGCCTGGAAATTCAAGGCTCTGACCCAGCGGGCCCAGTTCTATGAACGGATGAACGAACAAAAAAAGGCGCTGGATGACTATGCCTCCATTCTGGCCCATACGCCCAGCGGAAGTTCCGCCAACAAACGCAGGGACTGGCACTGGTTCTACAACGCCGGCTTCGCCTCCATCCGCCTGCTGGGCCAGCTTCAGGACTGGGACGGAGCCCTGGCGCTGGCAAAAAAACTGGCGCAGACTTCCGGCCCCAGAGCCAGGGAAGCAGCGGCTTACGCGCGCCGCATCCAGCTGGAACATTTCATTTGGCAGGATGAACCGGAAGCCTCCGCGCCGGAAAACGGAAAGCCGGCAACACCGGATCAAACTGCGGATTAAGAAGCCTTTCCTCCTGCCATGGATACCCCCCCCACAGCAAAAAACTGGAGACTCAACGCAGCAGCCATCATCATGGACGCTGAAGGCTGCGTATTGCTGGGCAAGGACAGCGGCCGCAACCCGTACTGGCACTTTCCGCAGGGAGGCGTCATTAAACACGAAAGCATTGAACAGACTCTTGCGCGGGAGGTATGGGAGGAAGTGGGCCTGCGCCCCACGGAATACACCATTGTCAGCCGCCTGCCCGGCCTGCGTTACAAATACCCTTCCGGCAACCGTAAAGTTACGCGCTGGATAGGCCAGGAACAAACCTACTTTCTTGTGCGCTGCAAAACCAGACGCCCTAAAACGGATTTGCACCGCAGCCCCGAATTTTCAAAAACGAAATGGATTCCCCTCCAGAATCTCAAACTGGAAATGTTCCCCAAATTCAAAAGGAAAGTCATCAAAAACGCCCTTCAGCAATTCTTCGGGCCCGGCTTTCCTTCCAAACATGCCGCTGTGAAAACATCTTCCCCCTCCTCACCCTCATCTTCAACACTAACTTCGCGTACGATGAACCGTTACCTGGTGCCTCCGGGCAAAAAACTGCGTTTAAAGGATTATTCTCCGGATGACAAATCTCTCTTCTCCGGAACCAAGGAAGAATCCCTGATTGAATTCGACAAACTGAGGGAAGAACTGCAGGAACTGCAAAAAAAACTTTTTGCCCAGCACAAGCACAAAATTCTGGTTATTCTTCAGGCCATGGATGCAGGGGGCAAGGACGGCTGCGTCAAGCATGTCTTCTCCCGGGTGGATCCGCAGGGGCTGCACGTAGTCCCCTTCAAAAAACCCACTACTGAGGAACTGGACCACGATTTCCTGTGGCGCGTTCACAAGGAAGTCCCCGCCAAAGGGCAGATCGCCATCTTCAACCGTTCCCATTACGAAGATATCATTGCCGTCCGCGTGAAAAAAATCTTCCCGGACCCAGTCTGGAAACGCCGCTACAAGCATGTCCTCGACTTTGAATCCATGCTTGCGGAAGAAGGAACCGTCATCATCAAGCTATTCCTGAACATCTCCAAAGAAGAACAGAAAAAACGGCTGGAATCCAGACTTCAGGACCCGGATAAACTTTGGAAATTCTGCATGGATGACCTGGATGACCGGAATCGTTGGGATGAATTCCAGACAGCCTACCAGGATCTCATTGAAAAAACGTCTACTCCGGAAGCTCCCTGGTACATCATCCCGGCAGACCGGAAATGGTACAGAAATCTGGTTGTCGCCCGTCTGATGGTAGAAAAACTGCGCCATCTCCAGCTTTCGCTCCCCACTCCCAACTTTGATCCTGCCTCCATCATCATTCCAGATTGATAAAATCTGTCATAACGATAACAAATTTGTGCATCTTGAAATTATTTTTGTACATTTCTCGGTATTCAGTTGTCACACCATTATAAAATCTGCATTATTCACAATAACAATCAAAACTTAGAATTTCTAACGCTTGACTGTTCCAGTGAAAAATTGTTAGAAAACAACTTAACGCCTAGAACGTGTAAACATTCTACATAGAAAAACAAAATCAAATGTATTTAGCATCCCAACGCAAGGAGTTCATTCTGAAAACGCTGGCTGAACATGGAGCTGCAAGGACCATCGCTCTGGCCAAACAGATGAAGGTCACGGATGAAACGGTCCGCAATGATTTGATTAACCTTGAAAAACGCGGCTTCCTCAAGCGCGTCCACGGCGGCGCTCTGGCGCTTACTCATAAATCCCTCCATGAAGACATTGTCACTCAAGACGATGTGTCTATCAGGATTGCAAAAAAAACCGTTCAGAATATTCCCGCTTCCGTGGTTATGTTCATTGACAGCAGCACCATGGGCTACCAAATATGCAACCACATCAATTCCAAGGATACGCATGTGGTTTCCAACAACCCCACGTTGCTGACCCGGCTTGAAGGCATTCCGAACCTGAGTTTCTATTGCACGGGCGGGCACTTCGACCGTGAAGCCCTGGTCTATGTAGGGCAGGACGCCGCCAAGGCCGCCGGGTCCCTGAGCATTGACATGGTCGTGCTGACGCCGGACTGCTACTCCCCCAAGCATGGCGCCGGATACAAGAACATGCTGCAATCCGAATTCATCAAGAGCGTCATCCCCGCGGATGCCAAGGTAATCATCGCTATGCCTTCCACCAGCGTAGCGAACAACCCGGCATTCTATACCGTTGCGCCCTCCCAGGTTTCCATGCTCATCACTGATGAGGCCCTTTCTCCGGAAATGGCCGACCAGATTGAAAAGAGCGGCGTCAAGGTGGAGCTCGCCTGACGCCGGCCTGCTTTACAGGGGGCGGAAGTTCTTCGGAACTTCCGCCTTTTTTATGATGATCATATACTCTCTCCTTTCCATTCCGTCCAGTACTCCCGGCTTCCCGTCAGCTCATCCTCCCTGGAGCCGATTTCTTCAAACCCTCCGCGCCGATAGAATGCGCGGGCGTGGGCATTCTCTTCATAGGCCCCTACCGTCAGCATTCCCTTGCTTGTTCCTTCACCCAATCCGGCAACGCTGTGCCTATTCCTTCACACTGGCGCTCCGGCGCCACAAACAGAGCGGCTTCTTCCCCTTCCCCCACCAGGCAGGCAAACCCGACAACACGGCCGCCGTCCCTGCACATCCATGACCCTTACGATTACTTAGGAATGCACCCTTACCGTGATTTATGGCCGGTCACACCATTTTTGAGCTGATAACAGTTTATACTTGACCATCCCCTGAATTTATCTAAAAAGGAAAATCGCTTATTTAGTATTTGAAAATGAGTAAAGGTAGGCTTGTTTCAGAATTGTATAAATAAACGAAAAACACCATAGATTTTCTGCAATAAACATGGAAAAGATTGCTGCTTCCCTGTTGGCGACAGCTGGTATTGCCTGCGCCCAAACATACAACTACGATTCCTCCTCTGAAACGCTTGTGATAACAGGCAAGGGCAATACGGTTGCCGACCGCATTACTCCGGAAGACCCCATAACCCCCGGGAGCACAGTCCCTGGGACTTCGGAAATATTCGGAGACACAAAAGAAATTATCTTAAAAGACGTTTGGACATCTCCAGATTCGATCCGCATTAAATATGTGGAGCCGACTTCTGCGGGAAACAACACGACGCTGAAATTGGAAAATTCGTGTTTGAACGCATCGGGGGACTTTGATAAAGGCGGCACGGGGTTAATCCTTATTTTGGATTCCCAATCCAATCTTACTCTGTTCGGAAACCGCCTCACCAACACAATCAGAATCGAAAACCAAGGCCGCATAAGTTGCATCAACAGCACTGTAAGGGAAAACTCGTATTTGTGGGACAACAAGACAACCACAGGTTCTTCAGGCGTTCTGGGCGGAAGTGGATATTATAGCTTCGGGAACGTTTCCTCTATCGAGACTAATAAAGATTTCGGACTCATCAAGACCAGCGGTCAAATTACAGACCTCGAAATTTCGGGAATTTACACTGTGGACGGGAATTCCGCAAAAACAATCGGCGACGACTCCTACATCGTGGGTGTGAACACGTCGAGCAGTTCTGACGGGCAGGCGATGACGATTTCGGGTTCACTTACAATCAATGCAAAACAAGGCACGGGGATAGGTATACTGGCCAACCAGCTCGGCAGCGACGACGTTTCGCTCAAAAATGACTATTCGGGCCAAATTTACGTGACAGCAAAAGACGCCTTCGGTGTAAAAGTTGGTAAAAACGCGGCCATGGACCCCTCTGCTGCGGGCGACATCTACTCGCTTTCCGTGGGCGAACTCGACATCGAAAGCACAATCACTTCGGGCAGCACGCAGGGTGAAGCAACGGGTATATACGCAAAAAGCGTCAAGCGCGATTTGACAGCAAATGCAATCACAGTAAAGGGGTACACCAATGCAACCGGTATCCATCTGACGGAAGGCGGCCGCAACCTCACCATATCCGATATGCAAGTAAGCGCGGGAATCAGCGGCAACGCAGCAGGCATAATCGCCGCGCCAGGCAGAGATAACCCTGTTTCCACAGCCGGAAAACTCGAAAACATCAGGATAGATAATTTGGAGGTTTCAGGCGGCGCAGATGCCACGGGTATCTTTGCAAACTCCATTACAAAATCGGGCCAAAGTGAAAACATCATAGGCAACATTACGGTTTCGTCTGAAAACGGATTGGCAACCGGTATTTTCGCCGATAACGCTGACATCAACCTCGGCGGCAGAATCCTATCCTCAAGCGCACGCTTCAACGCCTACGGAATTTGGACGGAAAACGAGCTTTACTTAAAAATGTTCGATGGTTCGGAAATCTCGGCAATCGCTGCAAACGAACACTCCATCGCCCAGGCAATCCGCTCGAAAAACCTCTATCTGACATTCGAAGGCAGAGCGACGATAAACGGCGACATCATGGCGGACACCGGCATGATGCTAGACAACGGATACAATGTAGTCGTCAACGGCAATATCGAGGGTAGCCATCTTTTCACAGAATCAACAATCGGCACGGTTTCAGGCAAAATGAAATTCGACTCGGTTGCCGGCCTGAACATTACCGCATCAGTGGGTTCGCTCGAAATCGGTACGTCGGGCCAGGATTCGGGGTATATTAACGTCAACACAGTCGAGACATCAGCAAACATTTCAAACGCCGTTTTGGTGACAATCGAAAACGCAAACGGCAACGTCTCGTTCAACTCGGTTAATTCGGCGACGGTAAACAACGCCGTTGGCGACATCTCAGCAACAAATGTCACTAACGGACTGGTAGTCGGCGATGTCGGCAACATCCGCGTAAGCCGTACGAATGTCCATGTGCTTGACGGCAAAACTGTGAGCGGCGACATCGTTTCGACGACAAACCTCATACTGACAAACGCCGGTTCGGCAACACTCACGGGGTCAGTTTCGGCGGGCGGGAACAGACTTACGATAATCAGAGACTTCGGCATAAACTCCTCAGCCGCGACCGTAATCAGCGCGGGGACACTCGCGGGCGCGGGCTTGCGCGGCACCATCAACAACCACTACGACAACATCTTCGGTTTCTCCGCAACCGACGACTCTTCGGGAAGCCTCACCGCCGCAACCGCCTTGAAAGGCACGCACGACGTCGTCTCGAACAACATTTCGGGCATGATCAACGGCGACTTGGATCCTTTTGAAAACACCTACATCACCGTGAAGTACGTCAACGTCGGCAGCAATGTCGGCTACGAAATCGAGAAGAACACCTATCTTGCCGAAGCAGTTGCGACAAACGAATTCGAAAAGGCGTTGGCAAAAACCTACGACGATCTTGAATACATCGACGGCGACGACGCGGCGAACGAGGCGGCAGTTACCAAAAAACGTAATTTCGCCGCAATGGTAAAAAGCGGCACACTGGGTGCGATACTTCCGCAGTCGGTAGTGCACAGCGTGCGCATGAACATGGATCTTGCCGACATAATCCACCTCGACACGCTCAACCGCACGAGCGCGGCAATCGACGGCCTCGGCGCAAAAAGCAGCGGCACGGAAGTTTCGGGGGGGCGTTTTTCAGGCATTACCGTCCGCAACATAAACAGGTTTGCCACCTACGGCGGCGATGAAAACATGGATGGGTCGAGCGACTATATTTCGGGCGGCTTGGTGAATTTTGAATACACGGCGGGTAACACGTTTCTTGCGGGCTTCGGCTTCGGCGGTTTTCAGGCAAAATCGTCAGGCAAGGGCAACTGCGGCAAGGCGGAAACCCAAAGCCTTGCGGTCAACGCCTACACCGACTGGCGGTTCTTCGGCAACTTTGACTGGTACTTCGGCGCGACCTATGCTTTCGGCATGAACAAAGCCGAAAGGATGAACATCCTGAACAAAAGCAAAGCCGATTGGAATTCAAACCTCATCGGTGTCTTCACGGGCGTTCGATACGCGTGGAAGCCTTTTGCCGACACCGGATTTTACCTGAAACCCACAATCGGCGTAAACGCGGACTTCCTGATGAACCCGTCGTTCACGGAAAAAAGCGGGGAAGAACGCATGAGCGCGGAATCAGAAAACTATACAAGCGTAAAGTCGCTTGTGGGAATCGAGGGCACTTACGCGTTTTCAAACGGCTTCTACTTTACGGGCAGAATGTTCTACACGCACGAATTCTGCGACGACCGCTACGGAGTAAACGCCATGCTCGGCTCTTCCTTCATAAGGGTAAGGGGCTGGAAAATGGACAGGGACGCTGGCGTATTCGGCGCAGGCATCGGATACAGCATCACGGAACAGTGGAGCGTCTATGCCGACTATGCCGCGGACGTTTCGGACAAAGTGCGCCACAACGTCAATATGGGCGTCACGTTTAAATTTTAAGTCGATTCGCGAATGAGCAAAAAATCTGCAATATATTTCTGCCGCAATAGAATCGCCTCATAAACATCTGTAAAAGCATTGATAGGGAGGGAACCGCTGTTACTGAGCTCCGGTGTCATGGAACACAAACGACTTTCTGTAAAAGCGCCCCAGCCTCTCAGCCCTTCCATTCTGGCCTGTACACGAGCACCGGGCCGGTACGCGAAGACTGAACGCCGCGCACCTTCCGAACGGCGGAGCCCACCAGGGCGGCAGCCTGTTCCACCTCCTCCTGCGTCGTCATGAAAGACAGGGAAAAACGCAGGGAGGAACGTACCGCCTCATCAGACAATCCCATGGCCGTCAGCACGTGGGAAGGCATCGGCTGCAGCGTATGGCAGGCAGACCCAGCCGAACACAGCAGGCCGGCAGGTTCCAGCAACAGCATCAGCGCTTCCGCCGTACATCCGTCAAACGCCAGATTGGAAGTATTGGGAATACGTTCCGTTCCGCCGGAATGCACCGTCACGCCGCCCGCCTGTGCCCGCAGGAGAGACTCAAAAGAATCCCGCATCCGGGACAGCCGTCCGGCGTCCTCCTCCAAGTGCCTCAATGCCGCCCGCGCCGCCGCACCAAAACCAATGATTCCCGGAACATTCTCCGTGCCGGACCTCAAACCGTACTCCTGCCCCCCCCCGAACAGCAAAGGGGAAAAAGGAGCCCCCGCTCTCCTGTACAGACATCCAATCCCTTTGGGGCCATGGAATTTGTGTGCGGATACGGAAGCATAATCCACTTCCATTCCATGCAAATCCACGGGAATTTTTCCGGCGCACTGCACTATATCCAAATGCACGGGAACTCCATGTTTCCCGGCGGAGGAACACAAAACCGCCGCATCCTGCAATGCGCCTGTCTCATTATTGGCCCAGGCAAAAGAAACGCCGGACACGCCCCCTGCGCACATGGACTCCCATTTTTCCGGAACCGCTCGCCCTTCCCTGTCCACAGGGCAGACACAGCCGCTGCCCAGGGCCAGGGCCGTCTTCAAGGAGGCGTCATGGTCCGTGGACAAAACGCCTATCCCTCCCTCCCGCTCCCCGGCCATCTGGCGGAAAGCCATATTAGACGCCTCCGTTCCGCCGGAAGTAAATACAATTTCCGAAGGAAATGCGCCCAACAGGGCGGCAACGGCCGCACGGGCCTCCTCCACCGCCTCACGCACATGTCTGGCACAGCCGTAACCAGCGGACGGGTTGAAAAACCGTTCTTTTAAAAACGGCTCCATGGCCTCGTAAACCTCCGGGGCCAGCGGTGTGGTAGCGTTATTATCCCAATAAATCACGCCTTCATAACTCCCCCAATCGCGGGAAGGAGTCAAGCCGGAACATAATGCGCAGCTGCACAAGATCACTCTTCACTTTTACCCGTGATTCCGCATAATGCCTCTCATGCGTTTTCTTATCACGGCAGGCCCCACCAGGGAAGCTATTGACCCCGTCAGATACCTCACCAACCACTCCTCCGGAAAAATGGGGTATTGCCTGGCGGAAGCGGCTGTTCACGAAGGCCACAGCGTCCTTCTCATCTCCGGCCCCACTTCCCTGGACATCCCGCACGGCGTGGACTTCCTGCCGGTTGAATGTGCACGGGAAATGTATGATGCTGTCAAAAACCAGGCTCCCTACGCCGACGCCGCCATCCTCAGCGCCGCCGTAGCGGATTATCGCCCCGTTTCCGTTCCGGACCGCAAAATCAAGAAAACGGGGGAGCGCATGATTTTGGAACTGGAACGTACTGCGGATATTCTTGGCTCCATGCGCGCGGAATTCGGCTTCAGAGGCATTCTGGTAGGCTTCGCGGCGGAAACCCATGACGTGGAAAATTACGCGCGCGGCAAACTGGAACGCAAGCGGTGCGACATGATTGTGGCCAACGACGTTTCCCGCAGTGACATTGGTTTTAACTCCTCTGAAAATGAAGTGCTGCTCGTTTACCCGGACCGGACGGAGCTTTTGGAAAAAGCGCCTAAAACGCAAATTGCCTTTCAAATCATTGAGCGCGCATGCCGTCTCGCACAGGGAAAAGCTCCGTCATGGCGCACGGCAGACCCGTTCCACGCTTGAACCGGAAGAAGGTTTGCCCCACGATCCGATGTCGGCATGTAAATGCCGGCGGCCTTTCCCAAAACTACATTTTCCATTTTCATGCCCGTCACTCTTCAGGATTTAGGCTGGAACGACCACTTTCAACGCGCTTTCGACGCCGTTGCCAAACCAGGCTGGATGCCGGGGCGTCTTATCCGGGAAACAAAAATCAACTTCACTGCTCTTCTGGACGGCGGGGAAGATGTGGACGCCGTCGTCAGCGGCAAACTCTGGCATGATGCGGCAACGGATGCGGAACTGCCCGCTGTTGGAGACTGGGTGGCGATTGATCCGGGAGAAGCGGGAGACGAAGCCGTCATACGCTCCATTCTCCCGCGCCAGACCTGTTTTTCCCGCAAAGCTCCTGGGAAAAGCAGCGCGGAACAGGTATTGGGAACCAATGTGGATATCGTGGCCGTAGTGACGGAGCCGGGAACGGACTTCAACCCCAGGCGCATGGAGCGCTACTTTACACTCATCCGCCGCAGCGGAGCATCTCCTCTCATCCTGCTTAACAAAACGGATCTTTTTTCCAGGGAGGAAGTGGAAAAAGCCATGCAGATTCTGCGGGAGCTCTCCCCGGAATGCGCCATAATCAGCATCAGCGCCCTGCACAACAGGGGAATCACGGAATTCCGCAAATGCCTCTCCAAGGGAAAAACCATCTGCATCGTCGGCTCCTCAGGCGTTGGAAAATCCACCCTGGTCAATACCCTGCTGGGGGATGAATGGCTCTGGACGGGTGAAGTCAATGAAGTAACCGGCAAAGGGCGCCATACGACAGTGGCGCGGGAGCTGGTGCTCCTCAAGCATGGAGGTTTGCTGATTGACAACCCCGGCATACGGGAAATCCAGATGTGGACTGATGAACATACCCTCCGTGAAAGCTTTGCGGATTTGACGGAGCTGGCCCATGAATGCAAATTTGCGGATTGCAGCCACGGTAAAGATTCCGGCTGCGCCATCAGGAAAGCCGTGGACGAGGGGAAGCTGGACAAGGAGCGGTACTTAAACTTCCTGAATTTGGAAAATGAAATCGCCCGGCTTGCCAAACGTCAGAAAAAAAGGCAAATGAACGTGGAACGGGCCGGAAAAAGAGACCGGAAAGTGCAGGCCCGGAATTATGAAGACCGCGTGGAACTGGAACGCCGCCACAAACCCAACCACCGTAGCCATGACTGATTCACCGTCAAAATTGGCTTGTCAAACTGCAAAAACGCACCTAATGGTGAAGAATGCTATTTTCACGCAACCTCATCCGAACTTTCCTGGCTCTTCTGGCATTGGGGGCGCTTCCCTTATCCGCAGAAGAACAGCCGGTTCCTGCTCAAGGCGGTCCCGCCGTGTCCATTACTGACCTGAAGCCCGTAAAGCTGGAGAGGGATGCCCACAGCAAGCTTCTTGTAGCGCAATGCACTGTCAATGGAGTCCCATGCAATCTTATCGTGGACACGGCGGCCTCCCACACCACATTTGACATCAAATTCATCAAAAAGAATTTTCCCGGCCTGCCGCTTGAAGACGTTCAAATCGCCCCCGGTTCCAACGTCCGTGCCGCACCACGGCTATTTGCCATGCGGTCCTTCTCCATGGGCGGGCTTCATATTAAAAACTTCTTCGGCCTTGCCCTGGATCTTACTCCCCTGCAAAAGGACATGCAGGTGAAGATAGACGGCATCCTGGGCATCAACTACCTGGGGTTCTCTCCGTTCCTGCTGTCCGTCAGGAATGCTTCCCTGCAGTTTCTGGAACGCTCCCGCTTCCCCCAACACAGGAAACCGCTGGATGTGGAACGTGATCCTTCCGGAATTTTTTACATCCGCTGTTCCCGGGGAGGAGACACTTTCCCGCTGGCTCTTGACTCCGGCTCTTCTCTTTCCATGGCCCCGCTGGAACAGTGGCCCGCAGATCCGGACGGCAATCAGCTCACCACCAAGGCAACCGACATTAACGGACACAATGGGGACTGCACTGTTATGAAACTGGGTATCCCCTCCACGCTCCGCATGGGACCGGACTTCCAAATGGACGGCCTTTCCTTCGCCGTAACGGGAACAGGGGGCCGATACCAGATCGGCGTGGATACTTTCCAGCATTTTGACATCATCATTGATGCTCCGCAGGGGGAAGTCTTCGCCCTTCCTCCCCATTCCAGGCCGGAGCCCCAGGGGCAAAAAGCCCCCGATATCAAACAGGAATCTTGAGCATGATGCAGATCATGCGAATGGTCCGGGCCGTAGCGCCGAAATGGGCCTTCAACGCCACCTGGGCGCGGGAAGACTGGGCATGAGCCAGCAGGGGGTTGTCCAGCATCTCCTTGAGCACGTCTGCCAGGCGGTTTTCATCACACCTGGCAATTCCGTCCACTCCTTCAAGCAGCTGGACCAGTGCATCGAAATTTTCCATATGGGGCCCCGTCAGCACGGGCACGCCACAGGCGACGGCTTCAGCCGGATTCTGTCCACCGTCCGCCAAAAAGCTTTTTCCGATCACGGCTACATCCGCCAGCGCGGTCCAGTCCCTCAATTCCCCCGTCGTATCCGCGATGTAACAAACATGATCCTTCAGGGTTTCTGGAATCTCGCCATCAGTCCGCAGCACGCACTGCCAGCCCTGGGCCTCCAGTTCCCGCACCACGGCATGGCGGCGTTCCGCATGCCTGGGCACGATCAGGGGGAAGCCCCCCGCCTTGCGCGCCGCTTCTGCGATCAGAACTTCCTCCCCGTCATGCGTGCTGGCGGCCAGCACTACAGGCTTGCCGCG
Source organism: Akkermansia sp. UNK.MGS-1 (assembly GCF_000980515.1). Classification (NCBI taxonomy): domain Bacteria; kingdom Pseudomonadati; phylum Verrucomicrobiota; class Verrucomicrobiia; order Verrucomicrobiales; family Akkermansiaceae; genus Akkermansia; species Akkermansia sp. UNK.MGS-1. Next base: position 244,992 of record NZ_LBCB01000040.1, read on the forward strand.
TTTCAGTTTGTCCAAAATGGAGGCAAACTCCGCATTAGTCTCCCTGCGCTCCGCCATTTGCTGGTCAAATTTGATGCTTCCCGTCACGTGGATAATGGAGGAACGCACGCCCACGGATTCAAACCTCCGGACATCCCCCTTGTCCTGTACGCCCATTGCGTCAAGGAAGGAAAAATAATACTTTGAAATCCATTTAAATGCGCGGTAGCGGCTCTCGGACCTGGCGGACATACGGGCATTAATCATCGCCATGGGTATGCCGCGCACCTTGGCTGCACGGGCAAAATTCGGCCACAACTCGGCCTCCACCAGGACAATGGCCTCCGGTTCAAAACGGTCAAAACACCTCCCCGGCAGCCCCAGAAGGTCAAAGGGGGCATAAATCACGCGCACGCCGGGAATCTGCGCACTCACTGCCGTAGCATGCCCCGTAGCCGTACTGGTAGCCAGCACGGCGGAACCTCCGCGTTCCCGGAGCCACGCCCGGAGAAACTTGAGAGCCAGCACCACTTCACCCACGCTCACGGCATGCACATACAACACCCCTTTCGGCTCCCGGTTATAGGAGACCCGGTACAGCCCGAAACGCTCCAGAAGCCCCGTGCCGAATCCGCCTCTCCTCTTCTGCTTAAGCAGATAGGAAGGCAGCGTTACCAGCCACCCGACGGTATACAGGATATTGTAACAGAAGGAAAACAGGAAGGCTTTCATCTTACTTCTCAGGCAATTGGTAGAACAGCAGCATATTTTTCCCGTACCGGCGGGTATCCACCAGATTCAGGCCGTCAATTTCCGCGGCGCCTTCCCTTCCGGTACCCCAGCCCTCCTGCACTTCCGCAATAAACACGCCACCACCCTTCAAAAGTCCGGCAACTCCGGCCTCCGCCAGTTCAACAATAAAGTCGCGGTCCGCCGGCCCCTTGCAATAAGGAGGATCTGCAAAAATAATATCGTACTTCCTGCCGGCCAGCAGTTCCCTTCTCACGAACTGGACGGCATCTCCCTGGATGACAGTTCCGCCTTCCAAGCCCGTCTTGACGAGATTGGCCCTGGCCGCCGCGCAGGAGAGACGGGAAAAATCCACCATGCGGGCGTCTCTCGCCCCACGGCTGAGGGCCTCCAGGCCGAAGGCGCCGGACCCGGCAAATAAATCCAGCACGTCGGCCCGGTCCATCAGCGGGTTCAGGATGGAAAAAACGGCTTCCCTGACCCGGTCTGTCGTGGGACGAACTTCCCCCTTGGGAACAGACAGGGTTATGCCGCCGGCCTTTCCGCTGATGATACGCATTGTTGTCTTACCGGAAATGAAAGGAACATCATATCCCTACTGGCGAGCCTTGGCCTTGGCCTTTTCCAGCAAAGGGTCACCCGCGATGCGGGTAACGGGAACACGCAGAACGATGGACTGGTTGGCAATGGCAACGTTGTCCGGGTTCTTTTCAGACATGTTGTAAACGAAATAGGCATACTTGCCGTCCTTGGTCTTGCCCGCAATGATAGTCTCCGTCAGGGTGGAAAGAATGGTTTTCTTTTCCATTGTCCATTCCTTGCCACTCCACGCGCCGTATACATTCAGATCGTCATAGGACACGTCCCCTTTCAGGGTCAGGGTTCCGTTGGGAGAAATCCATGACTTGGTGCTGGAATCATACTTCAGCGTGCTCATCGGCAACGGCCCCTGCTGCGCCACAGCAGCCAAATCCCAGATATTCCGTTCCCCCGAGGCGAAAATACCCAGGGCCACAGGGGCCACTTCCTGCACCTGCTTCAGCTTCCAGCACTCCAGGTACTTGGCATATTCGTCCTTGGTCCAGCCCAGGCGCTCATCATAAGGAACGGGCTGGCCGGGGACAATCTGGCTGACAAGCTCCTTCTTGTCCTTGTCGGGCAGGGAGGCGAAAACGCCGTCTATCTTTTCCATGAACGGCTGCAGGCTTTCATCAAGCACAACGCTGACGGCGGCGGCTTCCGCCATTTTGCCGACCGGGAGATATTCGTCAACTATTTCCGGCTTTTCCGCTGCGGACAGGGAGGAAACCAGAACAGGGACTATCAGTGTTAAAGCCAGATTACGGAGCGCTTTCATAACGTGTTCGTATATTTTACTCAACAAAAGACCCTTGGCAAGAGTCAAAGTGAGTGTTATCCGTATGTACATCATGAGTTGGAAGTTACTTTTCACTACCCTGTCCGCCGCTCTGAGCCTTGCTTCCTGCGTGTCCACCCCGGCATCGCGCATCCAGAAAAACCCGGCCCTTTTCAATTCCCTCCCGCCCAGCCAGAAAACACTGGTGGAATCCGGACAAATTGCTGAAGGAATGTCTCCGCCGGCCGTTTTCCTGGCCTGGGGGGACCCCTCCGCCGTAGCGGAAGGCCACCTTAACGGGAAATCCGCCACCCGCTGGATTTATTCCTCCCTCCAGCCGGTTTACACCCCTCCCCCCTCTTTCTGGGCCGGCCCCTACTGGGGCGGTCCCTACTGGGGGCCGGGCTTCTACCGTCCCTATTATCCTTATTACAATGATGTCACCTATGTGCCGGTAAACACCGGATACGTGCTTTTCATCAACGGCAAGGTGCAATCTTGGGAACGCAGGCGCTGACGGAAACGGAGCCTGCCCTATGGCACGGAATGCGCCGGCGCAGCAGAAGGAGGGCAATCTCCCGCTGATGCGCCGTTTTTCTCTCCGCGTTTCCTAATGCCGCTCTAATCCCCGCCCCTGGACAGGGGGCGTTCCAGTTTCTCCCGGAATTTGGGAAAGAACTCCTTCAATTCCCCGGAAACCTTCGGATATTCCAGCCTCATCTCCGCCAGGGCCTCCACAATGGCGCACAAGCAGACGAGCCGGGAATACCATTTGTTGTCCGCCGGCACCACATACCATGGAGCCTCCCGGGAAGAAGTATGGCGTATCATCTCCTCATACGCTTTCTGGTACTGGTCCCAGAATTCGCGTTCGTGAATATCCCCTTCAGAAAACTTCCAATTTTTGTCCGGAGTATCCAGCCGTGCCAAAAGGCGCTTTCTCTGTTCCTCTGGGGAAAGGTTGAGGAATATTTTCACAATGCTCGTCCTGTTGGCGAGCAGGTGGCGTTCCAGGTTATTGATGGATCTGAACCTCTCCTCCCAGAAAGCACTCTTGGCATGGGAGGGATTAAATCCCTCTCCGGCCAGAAACTCCGGATGCACGCGCACGCTAAGGACTTCTTCATAATAGGAACGGTTGAAAATGCCAATCATCCCCCGCCTGGGGAGGCGCGCTACGCACCTCCACAGAAAATCATGGCTCCGTTCCAGCGTGGAAGGCTGCTTGAAGCTGCTGACTACGCACCCTTGCGGATTGACGCCTCCCATCACATGCTTCACAATGCCATCCTTTCCCGCGCTGTCCATCGCCTGCAGCACCACCAGCAGCGCATGAGACTCGCTGGCATACAATACTTCCTGAAGCTGCTCCAGCAATTCGATGCCCTTTTCCAGCTTATCCACAGCCTCTTTCTTGCTGTCTTTGCCCAGCTTGCCGAGATCGCCGGGATCATAGCGGGACAACTTGAATCCCCTGCCGTCCGTCACCCGGTACGGTTCAATAAATTTCCTGCATCTTTTGACCAGGCGGGAAGAAATATCCATCATTTCTATAATGACACTGTCTCTTCTCAAAATGTTGAAACAACAGCAAAAACATCAATACCCCTCTCGTTGGGAGATTCCACCCCGCCGATAGACGACAAACCCCCGGCATAATTCGGAACGTTCATACTTGCCGGAATACTCTATGGACTGGAGAAAAGCAGCATAATCGGATGGCCGGGAAACTACGATCACCTTATAATCAGACCATTTGTCCTTTAACGGGCCGGGAATCCATCCATAAAACTCCTTTCCGGCTCCATTGCATAAAAGTAAAATGTCAACATGACTGCTCTGCAATAATTTGCAATAAGATACCGCAGAGCGGAAATCTTCACGGCCATACAAATCATTGCAACGAATACGAATATCGCTCACCGCCCAAACAATCATCATTAATAGGAACAGGATAGTTTGGGCAATCCTGGGGAACGACCAATCCCATAACGCCACCAGGGACCAGGCCAGACACAATACAGGCAATAACGGCGCGCAATGCCGTCCGGAAAAACGGAAATCCATCATTTCCGTTCCATAAAGGAATACGGCCCCTGGAAGCAATATCAACACCAGCAAAGCAGGAACCAAGGGCCTCTCAGCCCGCTTATTCCACAAAATGATGCCGCAGGCAGAACCGGCCAGAAGAATGGCGCCGGAGATCATCCCTGCCCCCAATCCGTTCATATTCCATAAAGCATCAGGAGTCATGCACATCCTCAATTCTAGACGGGAAGGCCCCATGCCGGCCAATCCCGATAACTCGTACATGGAAGCGCATGCATTGACTATCCAGGAGGAAGATATGGAAACCGCACGGGCGCCCAAGAAAAGAGTGTAAAGATAATATGCTCCCAACCCGGAAAATGGAAAAATCCACCAGAGCAGGGCTCGCCGAAACCTCCGCCCTCCAAACTGCCGGAATGCCATGACCATGAATGCCGCGGCAAAACCGAGCGCCCATACAACCCCTGTCAGGCTTGTAAGACATAAAAAAAACAGAGAACCAAAAAAGACATGGAATTTTACCGGTTCTCCCCGGCTAACCTGCCAAAACAACATGGAGACAGCGCAAGAGGCCGCTATCTGCAACATATAGGGCCGCAACTCGTTAGAATAATAAACAAAAAACGGTGAAATCAAAAGAATCACCAGCGCCTTTGGTTCCTTTCTGAAAAACCAGGATGATAAAAATACCCAAAATATATTAAATAACCTCAGCATCCATTCAGACTCCGCACCCGTCAGATGATGCCACAAAAATAAAAGGTAGTAATAAAAGGCCATTTGAGCATCGCTACCGCCAATTTCACAAATCTTCTTCCAACATCCCTCCATTCCCTGCTGCATGGCGCACAATGCAGTACAACATTCATCAATCCAAAAACTTTGGTTATTCAGGGAAAAAAAGAAAGACAAAAAAGGTAAAATCCACCAATATTTGATGCCCCCGTCATTGCCTTCCGGCGCCCTCTTTTGTCCCCTGCACATAGTGCAAGGCAACATAGCGGATTGTATATCCGGTGGCAACATATTTTTCTAAGATAAAAACATCAATAACTTTTCAAAGTTGCAGAGATAAGAAGAAAAAACAAATCTATTTTCATATTTATCTATTGATATTCATATGGATATGTGATTTCTTCCTGTAAAAAAGCAGGCGGCGGATATACAATCCGCAAAAAAATGTTGTTTATACGGATATTGCGTAAAATAAAAAACTTATCCACCAAAGCGGACCTGATCTGATGGGGTATTTTCCAGCTTGCAGTCCTCAAGGGTCCATGTGCGGGGAGGCAGCACCTTGTTATCTTTAATCAGAATATTGGCGCATCTTCTGAATTGGAAAGGTTTCTGCCCCCATCCCTTAAACTCGTCATTGTAAATGACCTTATTATTGATGAACTTGAGGTTGTCCGTGGAAATGGCGAACAGCAGCGGCACATCGAACGTCTTGAAAACATTATTTTCTATCAGCACATTGCGATGATAGTAATCCCTCTGCCTGTCCAGCTGCTTGACTTCCGGGTAAATGGAAATAATGGCATTCGTAAACTGGTAACGCGAGGTCAGGTTGTTAATGAATGTATTTTTGCGGATCACCACTTCATGGCAGGCGCCGCTTTCATACCACCCCTGGGCATCCCCTGCCAATAGAATGGCGGAGCCGGAGGAATGGTCAAACAAATTGCCCTCCACCAGCACTCTCTCCGGCGTTGTAAAAAGAGATCCTCTGGCACGGTTGTTGCGGACGATATTGTTGCGGAAAACCACGGAAGGGTAAAAATCCGCATTCTCCACGGCATCCCCGGCCCTGACGGAGGAGGGGAGCGGCTCTTCCACCGTAATCACCATCTCCGCGGAATTCTTTTTCACTGCCGTCTTCACGGTGGCCGTTCCGCCGGGTTCCAGCGTAGGACCGTTGATGAAACGGATTTTTTCACCGGGAAGAAACACCTCAAACCCCACCGCCTGCCGATGCATGTATTTGCACTTCAGGGTATGGCTGTCCACTACTTCCATCACGCCCAGGCAGGTGGAATGAACATTGATGGCATCATCCATCATCCCTTCGAACAGGGCTTTCTCCACCACGATTCCGCCCCGGGTATTGGAAAAATGGGTCGCGTCCGCTCCGGCGGTGTGTACGCGCCCCGTGCCTTTCCTGACCATGACTCCGCCGCCTTTCATATGAAAGTCCTCCGATCGCTGGACCAGCAGAGCCATGCCTGAGCTCTGGTGCAGAGATACGTCATTCAGTGATGTTTTCCGAGCCCGGTACACCACGCATCCCGGATGGGGGCGGTTATAATTCCGAAGAACCAGCGTATCCCCCGGCTTGATTCCCTTCTGCCTGAGGTTCCAGGACAAACGGAGACGGCTCCCGCCCAACGGCTCCACATGCCCGTTCCAGCCGATGTCCGATGTATTGGCGATAATATGTCCCGTCCCTTTCTCAAAGGCCATACAGTGTCCCATTCCTTCTTCCCAGCCTTTCCCCTGGAAAACGAACCTGTTGTTCCGGATTTCGTAAGGGTAGGCCTTTTTGTCTATTTCCACTTCCGTGAACCGGTCATCCGTCTTCACGACGCGCGCCTCCGTACACCAGGACCGTTCGTAATCCACGGATAAACGGTTGATGCTGACATTTTCGCTGTCCATCACCAGGAGGGGAACCACCTTGCCGTGAAAAAGAAACAGGGAACCATTGCCCTCCACGCGGACATTCCGCAAATCGGCCAGAGGCACACACACCGGATGAATCAGCGGCTGGTCATGGTTGGAAATATGGAAACTCATGTTCAAAGCCCCCTCCGGATAAAAATGGTAAATGCCTCTGGGGATGTTCAAAACGCCCCCGCCCTGCCTCCGGAGAGCGGAAACGGCAGCCCGCAGCGCCGGCCCCTGATCTTTTCTGACGCCGGGAACCATGCCGAATTCAGAGGCATTCACCACAGCTCCTTTCATCCCCTGCCCACTTCCTGCCGTCTTCCAGGCCAGATCTACCCAGTCCGCATGGTCGTAGGAATTATTGTCCACCCGGTCGGCCATCAGGTAAAGATGCCGTATGCCGTTTTCCGCCACCGGAATGGAAAACTTCTTCGCGGCCATCCCCCTCCTCATCACGCCGGAACTCCATAAAACCTCGGACCCGCTCATCACGCGGAATTCCACGCTTCCGTCTCCATCCGCACCGTCATCAATTCCGCATGCACCTTCCAGCCTCAAAACTTTCGGGTTTTCCGGAACGGGCAGGGGAATCATGGACGTAGCGTGCGTACCGATTCCCGTGGCATATTTTTTGCCGCCTATGCTCAACCCCGCATTACTGAAAGACCGGTCCAACCGGGTTTCCCCCGTCTCCTGGCGAGTCATCAGCAGGCTGGAGGCAGGAACTTTTACGGCTATGGTTCCGGATTGGGCAGCTTCTTCCTCGCCCCGGGACTGTGCCGGGAATAATCCCGCCAAACACGCTGCAACTACAAAACTCCATGAAAACATCCGGCTGAACATATTTTTTATACTCCGTTCCCGTATTCCTTCTATCAGAAAAAATATGGATCGTCCAGAAGCTTCCATCAGAGAAAAAGAGAGATTGCCTTCCATACCGAATTCAGGGACACTGTCTCCATGCGATCAGCATTCTTCCTACTGCCCGGCATCCTTCCGGCTCTTTCCGCCTGCGGGCGCGGAGGCGCCACGCTTGAAACGGATAACGTCCAAGCGGAATGGTTCCCCAACGGCAGCAAAACGGCGATTGTCCTGGAAGGGGAAAGCGAACCCGTTTCCGAACGGGAAATCCGGCATCCCCATTCCGGCATGACTCTTTTTTACCATTCGCTGGGGGACGGCAAAGGAACTTTGGAAATCGCAGGAGGGGTTCCGGAAACGGCTACAGTAACATACAGCCAGGGAGCGGCTTCCGCGGAGCTGCATTTCAAAACGGCCTCCCGGGAAATACTTCTGAATGACGTACGCCGCCTGGGCGCGAACGAAAAAACGGCCTTCCTGAATGGCTGGAGCTGCCAGGAACGGGGCACAGCCCTGCTCCGTTCCGGGACAGCCGGAGCCATGACCACGGAAAAAAACGTCCCATGAATCTTCTGAGGATACTGAAAACGGGAACATGGAAAATCCCGTGCGCGCTTCTGCTTGCCGGGGTTCTGGCTCTGGCATGCCTCCAGTGCTCCGTCCGCTCCCTGGTGTACCTGCCGCCCCAGCCCAGGGACAAAACCGCGTATCTGGAAAAACGGGCCGCCTGGGAACCGCATCGGCGCACCTTCCACCATAATGGGGCCAAACTCAGCGGCTGGCTTATTGAAAAGAAGGGGCAGCCCCTCCTGGTATATTACGGGGGAAACGCCATGGACATCTCCATGATGCTTCCCTACCTGGACCGGTTTCCCCATGCCAAGCTCCTGGTCAATTACCGCGGGTACGGGCTCAGCACCGGCACCCCCACGGAACAGGATATCATGGGAGACTCCCTGGCTATTCTTGACTCCGTGCTGAAGGAAACCGGAAGAACGCCGGACGACGTCATCCTGGTCGGGCAAAGCCTCGGTTCCGGAGTCGCTACCCAGATAGCCTCCGTCAGACACGTGAAAAAACTGGTGCTGCTGGTCCCTTTTGACAGCCTTCTGGAAACTGCCCGCGGTCTCTTCCCATACCTGCCCGTCAAGCTTCTCCTTCCGGACCACTTCCGGTCAGACCTGGCCGCGCCCAAAGTCGCCTGCCCTGTCAGCATCCTGGCTGCGGGAGCGGATGAAGTCATTCCTCCGCACCACGCCAAACGGCTCCGGGACTGTTTCTCCGTACCGGTCAGTTACCAGGAATTCCCCGGAGCCATGCATAATACCATCTGGCTCAGCCCCGGCTTTGATAAAGCGTTTTCTCAAAGCATCGGGTACTGATCTCCGTTTTATTCCGCAGGAGCCAGAGACACGCGGCGCAGGCAGCTTCCTTCATGTTCCAGCAGCAGCCATGAGGTTTCTTCCGGCAGCGCTTCCGGAAACAGGTTGGCCCATTCGACAATGAGCACAGTCTCTCCGTCCAGATACTCTTCCCACCCTATGCCGGTCAGCTCGGACTCATCCTTCAGGCGGTAAAAATCAAAATGGCACGCCGGCAGACGTCCGTCAGCATGCTCATGCACCAGGGAAAATGTCGGGCTGGCAGCCGCCTCGGAACTCCCCAGCCCCTCCATAATGCCCTGGGTCAGGTGCGTCTTTCCGGCCCCCAGCTCACCCACCACGCCCAAAATTTCGCCGGGCATTAAAATTTTACCTATTTGCCTCCCCAGCTCCCTCATTTCCTCCGGGGAATGAGTCAAAACGGGGCCGTTTCTAAAAATTTTATGCCATTCGCTCATTTTTCCATGAAATTTTGCTTGTCTAAAAGAAAGTCATATGGTTTATTGCGGCTCCCGCATCTGCGGGCGAACCTTAACAGTGATAGCAATGGCATACGCAATTTTCAAAACAGGTGGCAAGCAGTACCGCGTCCAGACGGGCGACGTGATCGACGTTGAATGCATCAATACCCTCGAAGAGGGGGCCGAAGCAAGCTTCGATCAGGTGCTTATGGTGGAAAATGACGGAAAAGTGACCGTCGGCACCCCCATGGTGGAAGGAGCTACGGTCTCCGCCAAGGTGGTCAGCCAGTTCCGCGGCAAAAAGATCATCGCTTTCAAATTTAAGCGCCGCAAGGGCTTCCACAAGAAAAAAGGTTCCCGCCGCGCCATGACGAAGCTGGAAATCACCGCTATCAACGCCTAATTTCAACCCTTAATTTTTATTATCTTATGGCTCACAAGAAAGGTCAAGGTTCTGTCAAGAACGGTCGCGACTCCCGCAGCAAGCGCCTCGGCGTTAAAAAATTCGGCGGACAGGAAGTGATCGCGGGCAACATCATCATCCGCCAGCGCGGCACCAAATGGCACCCCGGCAAGGGCGTAGGCATGGGCCGTGACTACACCATCTTCTCCCTGGTGGACGGCCGCGTGTTCTTTGACCGCGAAGGCCGCCGCGTCAATGTGGCTCCGGAAGGATCTGAAGCCGCCAACTAAAATACGGATTACTCTATCTCCCTGCAGGGGCGGCCATCCACAGGGATGACCGCCCCTTTTTCTGTCCTTCTCCGCGCCCCAATAAATAACAGGAATTGTTCTTGCAAAACAATTGCCCCTCCCCCACTATCCACGCAGAGCATGAAAAATAAGATATGAATCCCAAAACAGATTCCAAGCAGGCCGTCCGCACCGCCTCTACCCTGCCGGTCATTTCCGGGTTGAGACTTACCAAGCAAAGGCAGGAAGTCTATCAGGTTCTTCTGGAACAAAGGGATCATCCAACTGCCAATGAAGTTTACCAGCGGGTACGCAAAAAACTCCCCAGCATCTCCCTGGCCACCGTTTATAACTGCCTGGAGGCGCTGGTGAACCACGGCCTGGTCAATCAGGTCAACTTTGAACGCAGCTCTTCCCGCTTCTGTCCCAATCTCGTTGAGCACGGTCACTTCCAGGACACCCGGACCGGACGCATTTACGACATCACCATCAAGGAAGGCGTGGACCTGAAGGAATTCATCAACCTGCCCGACGACGTGTGCGTGGAAGAAGCCCAAATCACCCTGAGGGGTTCCATCACCACGCCGCAGGGCTAACTCTCTTTCATCATCATGAGTCTGGTCATTAAAAATTTGCACGCCAACGTGCAAGGCACGGAAATACTTAAAGGCATCAATCTGGAAATTCCCAAGGGAGAGGTACATGCGATCATGGGGCCCAACGGGTCCGGGAAAAGCACTTTATCCAAAGTTCTTTGCGGACATCCGGACTATGAGGTAACGGAGGGGGAAGCCTGGCTGGACGGACAGAACCTGCTGGACATGAGCATTGACGAACGCAGCAGGGCGGGACTCTTCCTGGCATTCCAGTACCCCATGGAAGTTCCCGGCGTTTCCAACGCCAACTTCCTTCGTGCGGCCATGCAGGCCCGCATGCCCCATGGGGAGGAACTGGATGCGGTCACCTTCTACAAAACGCTCTATGCAAAAATGGACCAGCTCGGCATGGCCCGCAAATTCACGTCACGCGCCGTTAACGAAGGTTTCTCCGGGGGAGAGAAAAAGCGCAATGAAGTGCTGCAAATGCTTCTCTTGGATCCCCTCTATGCCATTCTGGACGAAACGGATTCCGGCCTGGACATAGATGCCCTCCGCATTGTCTCGGAAGGAGTCAACTCCATGCGTTCCCCTTTCCGCAGCTTCCTGGTTATCACCCACTACAAACGCCTGCTGGACTACATCAGGCCGGATGTGGTCCACGTGCTGGCTGACGGGCGGATCGTCCGGACCGGAGGCGGAGAACTGGTGGACGAACTGGAAAGCAGGGGATACGAGTTCCTGAAAGAAGCGGAAACAGCGGAAAAGGCGTAATGCCGCCATCCGGCCATCAATCATGAGCGATACACCTGACATGCCAGAGAACGGGAACACACAGAACCTGTTTGACTTCGACCGGAGCAAGGGGAACTTCTCCTTCCCGGAACGCCATAAATTTGATGCCGGATACGGCCTGACGGAGGCCACCATTGACTACATCTGCGACGTCAAGGACGACCCGGAATGGGTGCGCCAGTTCCGCAAAAACGCGCTTGCCGTTTTTGAAAGCAAGCCCATGCCCACCCACTGGGCTTCTCCGGATATTAAAAAAATAGATTTCTCCCAAATCCGCTACTACCTCTCCGACGGAGAACGGCCCAAACGAAGCTGGGACGACGTGCCGGAGGACGTCAAGCGCACCTTCGAACGCCTGGGCGTCCCGGAACAGGAACGCCAGTTTCTGGCGGGCGTGGAAGCCCAGTACGACTCCGAATCCGCCTACTCCAACATGAAGGAGGAACTCCGCAGCCAGGGCGTCATCTTCGTCAACTCCACGGAAGGCCTGAAACACCATGAAGACGTCTTTCGTCCCTGGTTTGGAAAAGTCATTCCCACGGGAGACAACAAATTCTCCGCCCTGAACAGCGCGGTATTTTCCGGAGGTTCCTTTATTTACGTGCCCAAAGGGGTTAAACTCAAACATCCTCTTCAGGCGTACTTCCGCATCAACTCGGAAAATTTCGGGCAGTTCGAACGAACTCTCATCATTGCGGACGAAGGCGCGGAACTCATGTACATGGAAGGATGCACGGCGCCCCAGTTTGAAACTTCCACCCTCCACTCCGCCGTTGTGGAGCTGGTCGCGCTCAAGGGAGCGAAAATTCAGTACGTCACCGTGCAAAACTGGTCCTCTAATGTCTTCAACATGGTCACCAAGCGCGGCCTTGCCATGGAAGATGCGGAAATCCGCTGGATAGACTGCAACATTGGCTCCGGCCTCACCATGAAATACCCGGCTGTGGTGCTCAAAGGCAGGCGCGCGCGCGGGGAAGTCATCTCCATTGCCCTGGCAAACACGGGCCAGCACCAGGATACGGGAGCCAAAATGATCCATGCGGCGGACGATACTACGTCCAACATCGTTTCCAAATCCATCAGCATCGG
>NZ_LBCB01000008.1:0-14890 GCF_000980515.1 Akkermansia sp. UNK.MGS-1
CAATATGGTCGGTACGCAAACGTCTCAAGGAACCTTCTACCGCACGCCGGATATGGTCGGGCCTGCTGTTCAGGGAAGAAGGGCGGCCTTCCTCCACGCCAAAACCGAATTTGGTACCTATCCTGACCTGGTCGCGGACAGGGGCGAGAGCTTCACCCACCCATTCCTCACTGGTATAAGGCCCATACACTTCCGCCGTATCAAAAAAAGTAACTCCTTTGTCAAAAGCCCGGCGTATCAGGGCAATCATCTCCTGTTTATCATACTTGCCGCCGTAATAACCCACCATCGGCAGGCAACCCAGCCCGATGGGGGACACTTCCAGGTCTCCAAGGCGCCGGGATTCCCCAAGAAAACCCTTCTTCGGCGCCCCGGAAGAAGACCCCGGACCATCAAGAAGCAAAGAAGAACCCTCCCCGGCCCATCCCCGGGAAACCAGGGATAAGGCAAAACCGGACGTTATTTTGAGAAAATCCTTGCGTTTCATTACGTTCCATCTTTCTTCCCCAAATTCAGCCGCAGAATCGCCTTATTTCAGATACTTCAAAAAGAACTGTTCGATTTTATCGAACGGAATAACGCCGGCTTGATTGTCATAAAGATCCACATGGCTCGCGCCGGGAATGATCATCAGCTCCTTGTTATCCCCCTTCAACTTCTTGAAGGCGTCCTCGCTGAAATAACGTGAATGGGCTTTTTCTCCGTGAATCATGAGCACGGCGCTGCGGATTTCACCGCTGTACGCCAGAAGGGGCATATTGATGAAAGAAAGCGCCGAGGTAACGTTCCATCCGCCATTTGAATTGAGCGAACGCTTGTGATAGCCGCGGGGCGTCTTATAATAATCGTAATAATCCTTCATAAATCCGGGCGCATCCGCGGGCAGAGGATCAGGCACGCCCCCCGCGAGGGCATAAGAACCGTTCTTCGCATCATCCGTGCGCCAGGCATTCAGTTGTTTGCGAAGCTCATAACGGGCGTCGGCATCCATCGCGTCGAAATAGCCGTTCGCGTTCACGCGGCTCATATCGTACATCGTGGAGGTTACCGTTGCCTTGATGCGGGTGTCGATAGCCGCCGCATTGACCGCCATGCCGCCCCAGCCGCAAATGCCAATGATTCCAATACGTTCCGAATCCACGTCATCGCGGGTGGAAAGGTAATCGACGGCGGCGCAGAAATCCTCCGTATTGATATCCGGAGACGCGACATAGCGGGGAAATCCTCCGCTTTCTCCCGTATACGAGGGATCAAACGCGATCGTCAAAAAACCTCGTTCGGCCATCGTCTGGGCATAAAGGCCCGCAGATTGTTCCTTTACAGCTCCGAAAGGGCCGGAAACGGCAATAGCCGGCAATTTCTCGTTAACATTCCGGGGCATATACAAATCCGCAGCCAGCATAATGCCATAACGGTTGCGGAAACTTACCTTGCGGTGGGTTACCTTGTCGCTTTTAGGAAACACTTTGTCCCATTCCTGCGTTAAATTCAGCTTCTCGTTCATCATCTTGTCCGTATGGGGGTTATTATCTTCTGCCAACAGGCTCCCCGCACAGCAAAAGCAGGCGGAAAAAGCCACACAAAATATTTTAAATGAGTAACGTATCATCTTTCTGGAACTTCATGCGAATTACTGCTTCCCGTAATTGATCAGGTACAGGATCGATTCCGGATCCCGGTGGCACAGGAAAAGGCTCTCTCCGCGGTCCAGCCTGGCGATAGCGCCCATATCCTCCAGGGAAAGGGCAAAATCAAAGACGTTGAAATTCTCCTCCATCCTTTCCCGGTGGGTCGTCTTCGGAATGGCGATAATTCCACGCTGAATCAGGAACCTCAGGGCTGTTTGCGCCGGGGTCTTGCCGTATTTCTCTCCAATGCCCTTCAACACGGGGTTGGAGAAAAACCCATTGCGACCTTCCGCAAAAGGCCCCCAGGATTCCATTCTGGTACCGTACTTTTTCATCACCTCCCGGACTTTTTCCTGCTGGTGGAACACATGCGTTTCCACCTGATTGACGGCGGGTCTGATCTCGCAGAACTCCGCCAGGTCCACAAAACGGTCCGGATAAAAATTGCTCACGCCAATGGCGCGTACCTTTCCGGCCCGGTTCGCTTCTTCCATGGCCCGGTAAGTGCCGTAGTAATCGTTGAAAGGCTGGTGGATGAGCAGCAGATCCAGATAATCCGTGCGCAGCTTGCGCAGGGATTCATCAATGGACGCCTTCGCCTTCTCATACCCGCCGTTGGAAATCCACACCTTCGTGGTAAGAAACAACTCTTCCCGCGGAACCCCGCTCTTCTCCGCTGCGCGGCCTACGGCTTCCTCATTGCCGTAAATCTGCGCGGTATCAATAGAACGGTAGCCGACCTCAATCGCATCCAGCACGCAGCGTTCGCACTCCTTAGCGTCCGGAATCTGAAAAACGCCAAACCCCAGGACAGGCATCGTAACGCCATTGTTCAACATCACTTTTTCCATCACAGTTTTTTCTATTGTTTTTTGATGCTAAAAAGGAAATGACCGACTAAACGGCCTGCTGCGGTTTCAGCTCTTTCAGTTCATACTTCCTGCTGCCAAGACCTATCTTCTCGGCATACTCTACCGTATGCCGCCCATGGCGGCTTTCAATACGCTCCACCAGGGGCCTGTTGTCATTCCCTTCGGACGGCCTGACGGCGTAAACGAGATCCAGGCAGGCCTGGTCAAGAGCAACCGGATCAAGGGAGGCCAGAATACCGATGTCCTTCATTTCCGGCGCATGGGGGTGGGAATCGCAATCACAGTCAATGGACAGATTATTCATCACATTGATGTACAAAATTCTGTCCCCGAAGTAATCCGCCACCGCCTGCGCGGAAGCCGCCATGGACTCCAGGAAATCATCCTGACTGGCCAGATTGTTCCACACGGAGGAAACATCCCGCGTCTTTCCGGCGGAATGGATGTACGCCTTCCCGGCTGCCGAGGCAACACCGATGGACTGGTTCTTGATCACACCGCCGAAGCCGCCCATGGCATGCCCTTTGAAATGGGCCAGATTGACCATGAAATCATAATTCTTTAAATGATCCCCCACGATATCGTATTCCAGGTGCTTCCTGTCCCTCACCGGGATAGTGAACTCCCCTTCCGCGTCCATGATGTCCACCCGCGCAATATCGGAAAAACCGTGATCCTTCGCAGCCTGCAAATGGTCCTCCGTCCGGGAGCGTTTGCCTCCGTAAGCCGTATTGCATTCCACGATGGTGCCGTTCACCCGGCGCACCAGGTCTTTGATTAAGGCCGGACTCAGAAAATTGCGGCCTCCCGGTTCCCCGGTGCTGATCTTGACAGCTACCTTTCCCCCGGCCGGACGCCCCAGAGCCTCGTAAATCCTCACGAGAGCCTCCGGAGAAATTTCTTTCGTCATCCAGACCCTGGAAGCTCCACCCTTCTCCGCAATCGCGCCCAGGGCATACTCCGGCAAAGCCAGGCATGCCAGGGCTGCGGTGGAAGACTGGAGCCATGTTCTTCTCGTCATCTTATTTTCCATGGCAACTTGATTGTTGATGATTAATAACCGTTCTCCCTGTTAAGAGCCTGCAGGACCCGACGGGCACGTCCGTGTTCCGGAAATGAGGCCGCACAGCGTGCGGATGATTCTTTCCAGCCCCTCAAGCAGCAGCTTCCTGGGACAGGCGACGTTCAGGCGAATGAAGCACCCCGCCGTTTCCCCGTACATTTCCCCGCCGTTGACGAGCACCCGCCCCTCCTCTTCCAGCAGGCGGACAATCTCTGCGGAGGGAAATCCCAGCGCGGAACAATCTACCCAGACCAGGTAGGTCCCCTCCAGCGGCACCACACGAAGCTGCGGCAGACGTTCTGCCAGCATATCCCGGACAATCTCGTAATTCCCGTAAAGGTAGAGCTTCAGTTCCTCCAGCCATTCCTCCCCTCCGTTATAAGCCGCTTCCAGGGCATCTACGGCAAAGGAATTGACGTCACACACCTCATTGATGTTGATGGCCTTGTCAATCCTCTTCCGAACTTCTTCATCCGCCGCGACGATATTGGCTATCTGAATGCCTGCCAGATTAAACGCCTTGCTGGGGGAAATACAGGTGACGGAATGGTGCAGGGCGTCCTCGGAGAGGGAGGCGAACGGCGTATAGGGATGGCCCGGATACGTCAGTTCGCAATGAATCTCGTCAGCCACTACGAAAACGCCGTTTCTCCGGCAAATGGCGGCCATCTCCTCCAATTCTTCCCTCGTCCAGACGCGCCCGGCTGGATTATGGGGATTGCACAGGAGCATCAGCTTGACGGCGGGATCGGAGGCTTTCCGTTCCAGCTCCTCCGCATCCAGCGCATATCTGCCGTTCTCATATTTCAGAGGGCAGGTTTCCGCCACGCATCCGTTATTGCGGATGGAGGAAAAAAAGCAATTATATACAGGCGTCTGCACCAGCACCTTGTCCCCAGGGACCGTCAGGGCCCGTATGACGGCAGACAGCGCGGGAACCACCCCCGTGGTATAAATCATCCATTCCGGATTAATCTTCCAGCCGTGGCGGCGTTCAAACCAGTTTGTAACCGCCTCATAATAGGAATCCGGAACCCGCGTATAACCGAAAATGCCGTGTTCGGCCCTTTTCCGGATGGCTTCCGTCACCGCCGGAGCCGTACGGAAATCCATGTCTGCCACCCACATGGGCAGAATATCCTCCCTGGGCATGGAATCCCACTTGTAGGAATTCGTGCCGCGGCGCGGAACAACAGTGTCAAAATCGTACTTCATGCGGCTTCTCCGGATTGTTTTTTTCCCGTTTCAATGGAGCAATTGGCCGGAGCCTTGCAATGCTCGTCCAGAATAATATCCCCGTACTCTTCCGCAACAATGCGGCCGCTGCGCGGATTTTTGACGCTGTGCACACGCCCCTTGATTTCCGCATGCACGGAGGAATACTCAAAGCAGAGATCCGCATCCTCTCCGAGCGTGCAATTCTCCAAAACCAGGTTTTCCGCGTAGCACAACGCCTGCGTGCCGGAAATGCGGCAATTCACCAGACGAAGGTTCCTGGAATGCCAGCCCAGATACTCCCCATCCACCACGGAATCGTACACCGTCACGTCCTCCGTATTCCAGAAAGCGTCCTTGGAATGGATTTCCGCATTCCGTATCACCACATTCCTGCAATATTGGAAAGAGTAATTTCCGTTCAGGCGGAAGCCGTCAACATCTATATTCTCCCCGTGCATGAACAGGTAATCCCCATGCTCCGCCTGAACGCCGCGAAGCTTCGCATTCCGGCAGTGCCAGCAGCATTCCAGGGCATCCGTCAAAACGACGTTCTCCAGAACCATCCCGTCCATATCACGGAACATCTTGGGCGCTTCCACGCGGGTATCCTTCATGTGCAGATTCCAGGAATACCAGATGGCGGCCCGGGCGCCTTCCCTGAACAGGCAATGTTCCACCAGCAGCCCGTCATTGTGCCAGAAAGGGTACTTCCCCCGGAACTCGCACCGTACGGCTTCAATGTCGGAACATTCCTTCAGGGCGGATTCCCCCGGATAAATAATGACGTCTTCCAGCCTAAGATGGCGGGAAGCGAACAGGGGGCGTTCCCCTTCGTAGGAAGCATTTTTAATCATTCTCTTGGTCATGGCGATGATTTGATAAAAAGTCTGTTGTTTTTCATGATGTGCCTTTTAAACGGCGACGGCCGGCTTCCGGAAAAAGAAGGGAAAGGACGCCGGCCGCGTACCATGCCCTCTTCTTTCTTCATTCAGGCTATTCCTTATAGTAACTATAATGCAAAAAAATTTTAGCACTTTCTGTTTCATTATTTTTAATTCATTTATAATAAATACATATTAACTGTCATAAAATTATTTCTCAACATGCAAAATCGAGAAAAGCCTCTTCATTTTTCACTTTCTCCGCAAAAGGCGCATCTTTTACCCGGAAAGAATCCAGAAGCGGAAGGCCGCCGTTTCAGGCGGCATCTTCCGTCTCCAGTCTCCCGACCAGCGCCATAACGCCCGGAATGATGGGCGCCCCGGACCCAGGTCGCATCATCCCCGCCTCGCATCCCGGCACGACAGACACCACAGGGTATTTCCATACAGTCCTGCGCCCGCTTGCGCCTCAGGAAGCTACTTCAACAGCCGGTCCCGGCGGCCACGCCAGAATGAAATCAAACCGCGCCAGATAAACGGGAAACGACCACGTGGAGGAAAGGCTTCCCTGCTCCATCTCATACGGTTCCCTCCGGACAGAAATCCGGAACCGCAGCTTCATCCTCTTCGCAAACGGACACCATACTGCCCGCCCGCATGACCAACCGCTATTCCCGCACAGGAACGGCATTGGAGGACGGCATTTCCGGAACCCGGGTGATGCAGCCGGCAAATAATGCAATTATCCAAACTCCAGCCCTTCCCCGTCTCTCCCGTTCAAATTGCTCTGCGGATAAAAAAAGCCCCTCTGGAAATCCGGCGCCCACTCCTGCCGGAACCTTTCATGCGTCCGCAGGCGTTTCAACCGGAAAAAACAAACCGGGAGGCCTCAAACGCGGCCGTTCATTTCCGAAAGCAAGCTCCGCAGGAAAAAGCGTTCCGAACTCCTTGGGCAAGGGCCGGTTTACGGTTTTATGGAACAGGAAGACTTGGAAGCCTGCAAAGCGGAATTATCCATCTCAACAGCCAGCCAGAACACGCCGACAGCCATCAGGCCGAAAACGCAGGCTCCGGCGACGGAAAGAATGTTCATTGCCAGCTTCCGCCGCTTCGCCTCTTCCCTGCATCGACGAACCAGCGCCCGCAGCGCGCCGCAGACGGAACCGGGGCAAATGCCCCACTTTTCTTCCCGGGAGGGCTGTCTTCTGGGATACAGGTCGGACCTCATCATCACGGGATGCGGAAATGGCTCCGGCTGCATTACGGAAAGGTCTAAAGGCATGTACTTCATAGCGCCTTTTTAACGATTTTCGTTAATGCGTCAACATATTTTAACGAATTCAATTTATTTCTTTCTATCGACAATTCACGAAAATCGTGTATCATCAAGCCATGACACCGACAAAAGGGGATGTGAAACACTGGTTGAAGGCCATTGGGAAAAACCGTGACTGGCTTGCCATGGAATGCGGTACGGAAAAAGGTACGGTGAATAACTGGCTCTCCCCCTCCGGCCCCTTCCCCGCCAGCGCCATGTTGAAAATCCAATCCCTGATGTCTCAATACAAAACGGTTCAACCGGAAGACGAACCTGTCCAGACCAATCGCCTCGTGCTGGAAATCACGGAAGAGCGCATGAGGAAATATGAACGGGCCGCCTCTGAAAAAGGCGTCCCCCTCCGCCAGTGGCTGACGGATTTGGCGGACGAAGCGGCGGAGGAACGCCAGCTGCGGCCAACACACTCCCCCCTGGTTCCCCTGGTCAGACAATTTCCGTCCCATGCTGGACACGCCAGGCGTGAATACAGTACGCAAATAATCGGCAACATCGCCGCAGGCTCTCTTGCGGAAAGCGACACTGTCCCGTCTACCATTTACATGGAAAGGCCCCTGGGTAAAAACGAATACGTGGTTCGCGTAGAAGGGAAATCCATGGAACCCCTTATCCCGGACGGCTCCCTGGTAATTATGCGGCGCCATACCGTCCCCCCCATCCCCAAACCCGGAACCATTGTTCAATACCATGACGAACGAGGGGTTACTCTGAAAAAGCTCGGCCGCAAAAAAAATCCGGAAACCGGAAAAATGGAATACGTATTACATCCACTTAATCCCGACTTCGGAGACATCGAACCCATGGACGGCGGCAAAATCTCCGGCATCTATGTGGAAACCCTGGACAGGTGGGAGAAAGCTTGACGCACCGGGTAAATGTGCTATAGGTAAATCATCTTTTTTTATTTTCCGTTAGCCGTCCACGTTGGGAAACGCGGGCGGTTTTTTATTGCCATTACAGCCGTGTACAGTAGCATCCTCCCAGAAAAGCGCTCCTGTTCAGCCCTTGGCCTCCTGGTCAGGGGCTTTTTTGTTAAATAGCATTATTGCGCTTTCTTCAAATCTAATAGTTGTACTTGCCTCTTATAATCTTCCCATATATCAGCCAGTGCATGATATGTTGTTTTATATTCAGGAATAGGTTTCGCCTGCATAATCCAATAGCAATAAGGATAGTCTAAAAATTTATCTCCAAGAATAACTTTAACTACAAAAACACCTGCAACATCTCGATACTTCTCAAAGAATCTTGTTTCATCTTTCCATAGATTGCATGGCTTTAGAGCATCTAAAGCTACTGCGTCAAGCATGGCTTTCTTCTTTTCATCAGTTTTAATATGATATTTTATTTCTGTGACTATTTCACGAATTGCCTTCTCCTTAAAAGTGTTTCCAAATTGGCGATATGCACCAGACTGAATATCCAGCCATGCCTGTCCAGGGTTATTCTTCACGACGCTTTGGAAATGCAGCACAAGAGCTTCAGAAGGAGATTTCGTGTTGTACTTTTCTTGCTCAATACGCCTCCATACATCATTAATACGTCTTTTGTGAGCATTTCGCACTTTGTGCGAAAAATCATTCCAAACAGTACGAAAAATTTCTTTAGAGTTATTGAATATAGGAGTTTCCTTCCCTTGGATCTTCCAATAAAGGTATGGATATTTAATGTTCTCTACTCCAAATAAAGCAGTGAAGATGCCTAATCCTAAATCATATTCCTCGTCCGGTGTGACTGGGGGCTGGTAGCCTTCCGCCTTCACCAACCCTTTTGCTTCTTCGTCAGCGTCATCCCCCAAGGCCAGCGCGGAAAACAACTTCAGGCGACTTTCGTCGGGCTTGAACTCCGGAAGCTTCCGGGAACCCGGCACCTGTCCCCAGTCTTGCAAGGAAGTAGGGGCGTCATTCTCCTGCAAATGGTCAAAGGACTCGGGAAGAAGGTCGGAATGTTTCGCCTCCTGCGCCAAGGGGAAAAAGTCTGTTAAAGGACGATCTATTCCATAGGATACAGCAGTAAAAAATATGGAAAAAGTGTAGAGCAAAGTGCGCATGGTAAACTCAACATACACCGTACACTCCTTAATATTCAATCTTATTCCGCCAGCTTAAACCCAGGCTTGGACAAATTCGCCACCCCAGCCACGGACAAGAGCCAGGACGCCACGGAATCAGCCGCCTTGCTGCGGCTCCCGGCGCCCGCTCCGGCCACGTAAGCGGTCGCCTTGGCATCCAGCAGAATCAATTCCGCCCAATCGGCAAACGTCATCTCCTTCTCCCCGGTGGCGGCTTTCCACGTATTTTTGGCCGCCCGGTAAATCGCGGAATAATCAATCACTCCGGACGCGGTGCCTGCGTAAATACGCTGTCCAGTCGCCTGCTTGTAGCCAAACTCCACCGCCGCACCCAGCATCGGCACCCCGCCAATCATGGCAACAGGAGCCCCCAGCATGGCGCCGAACCATCCGCCGTTCTTCTCCCACTCGTCCTCGTCATCCAGCAGGGCGTGCCACAGGGCAATCACCGTCTGTTCGGCAACGGACATCATTCCATATAAAGCAAGAGCCTGCCCCCAATTCCCGGAGCTCACATGAGAAACGATCATCCCCACCTTATTCAGCACCTCGGAACTCATAAAACAGGCCATCTTCGCAAACAGGCCCGTGGAAGCCCCCAGCATGCTCTTCTGGCTCTGCGTCAGCGGCTGGGCCACCAGCTCCAGAGCCCGGGTCACGCTCTGCATGCACAGGGCGTGCATCTCATCCTCCGTCATCGGGGCTCCGGTCCTTTTTCCTGCCTCTTCCAGCTCGGACCACTTTGCGTTATACAGAGCGGCCATGGACACGGCATTGCTCCACACGTCCATCTTCTCAATAGCCCTCATGCCGGCCATGGAAAACCTGATCGCTCCGGTGTAATTCTGATCGGAAGCATACCCCATCAGCTGGCTCACCAGTTCCGCCTGCGCGTCATTGGTCCTCGCCCGGAAAGCCTCCGTTTTCATCATCTCAAACACCCCCATGCGTCCGGTCATGGACATCGTCTGCCCCAGGTGCAGCAGGAAACTCCCCATGCCCACCTCCCCGGCAAACATCCCGTGCATCAGGCCGCTGGTCTGCTTGAGCATCGTCAGCACGTTCCAGGCCAGCAAGGCCACCGCCTTGGCGCTCTGGAAGCGGCTTGTCGCCTGGGCTCCGGCCAGCAGGGCGCCCCCCTCCATCACTCCGGCCCCGTCAATCACATCCAGCCAGTGCCGCAGGGAATCAATCCCGTGGCGCCCCATGTGCTCCTTCAGGGACGCTGCCGCCTCCTTGTCCGCCAGAATGCCGCGCCAGCGGGCAGTAATATCCGCCGTGCAAATATAATTCTCCACCTCGGCGCTCGCCGCCTGGAACACGGCCTCGCAATCCATATTCCAGGCCAGGTGCAAATTGTGCTTCCGCCTGGGAATCAGCATCCCGTACTTCGCTCCGCCGGCCACGGCATTCGTCTGTTCCCCGAAAGACGCCTTCGTATCAAGCTTGTGGTCCGCCCGGAACACGGCCCGGAAATAATTCTCCACCGCGGGGAAGGGAACCCCCTCACGCTCCTCATACACACGGGCCAGCAGCTTTCCCTGCCGGTTCATCAGCTCCCGCAGGCCGTAGCCGAACGCCAGCCCTTCGGCACCCACAAACTCGCGTAGGCGGGCAACCTCCGCTTCTCCAATGCCTTCATTCCGCATCGTCTCCACGTACTCGGCCTGCTCGTAAAGCAAAATGGCATACATCGCCTGGGCGCGGGAAACCTTCAACGTCTCGCCCTTCCTGCCCGGGCGCACCACTTCCGCCTTCGCCGTAATATTCTTCCTCCTTCTGGCCCGTCCGTCTCCGGCCTTCACCAATTCATCCAGCTCGGCAAGCTGCCGGCGCATCTCCGGAATAAGCGCTTCCGGCACGGACGCCTTATCGTCGGAAAGCCCCCGGTCATTGTACTCCTTCCTGATTGCCTTGCGTCGTTCCTCCCTCTCCTCAAAAGACAACCCCACCCACTCGCGGGCCTCGGCGATCCTCACGGTGCGCTCCACCTTCACCAGCGGATTCAGCACTACGCCGGAATCCCCTGTCTTCTTGAAATCGGAAAGAACCCTTGCCACATCTTTGGTGCGCTGAACGCCAAAACACCGCTTAACCAGGGCCGTCACCTCCCGATCCCGGGCGTGCTTCATATTCCTCAACGCCACATTCGCCTCGGCAATCGCAGTAACCTCGGCATGCGCCAGACCGCGCAGGGCGGGAATCTTCTTCCATCCATTCAACAGCTGGGAATAAGACTGCAAACCGTACTTCAGGTACTTGGCCGCCTTCGTTCTCGTAGACGCCTTCGCATCCTCTTCCGCGTCACGTCCTCCCTGGGGAGTGGCCTGCCCAAGCCCTTCCACAATCTTCTCGGCCTTGAACTTCGTCCGGCGCCTCTCCTCGTCCAACCGGGTGGACCAAGCCGTCCGTCCCGTCGTGATAAACAGGGCAAGGGCGCGCGCGCAGGCGCGCGTCTGCTCCAGTCCCATCCCGGCCAGATATCCGAACGTGTGCCAATCCTTCAATTCCAGCTCGGCCGCATCCCGTTCCTCTTCGGTGGACTGGTTGCTGGAAAGCACGCCCTCCAGCTCCAGCATTCGCTTCTCCTTCGCCTCCTGGTCCGTATTCATCATGGCGACTATCCTGTGCAAATGCCTGTAATCCTCCGCGCTCAACTTGCCCTTGTTAAACTTCCCGCTGGCCTTCTTCGTCGGCTGCACGGCCTTGATGCGGGCAACCATCTCCGACCGTATCTGGTCGACGGCATATCGGTCCGCCTGTTCCAGCGTGCGGGCCAGCAGCTTGTCAATCACGGCATCCATGCGCTCGCTGGTATCGTCCATCAGCGTCTCCTTCTTCAGCTCATCGGAAAGCCATGCCTGACCGTCCTCCAGACGGGTGGCAAGATTCTCGGCAGCTCTCATGTAAGGGTAAAGGCCAAACCTGTACCCCTCCGGCAGCGTCTTGTAAATGGAAGCCACCACGGCCATGACCCTTCCGAACGCCTCCGCGCCGTCTCCCTGCTTCACATCGTTGGCCGCGCAAACCCGGCGCCATGTCTCCAACGCTTTTGCCGTCTGGCTGCGCAGCACCTCCAAACGGTTCTTCTGCGCCTCCCGCTCCAGCGTCACCCAGACACTTTCTCTCGTGGCAAGAGAGAAACTCGCCGTCGGATCCACATAATCCGCCCACGCTCCCCCGGTGGACTCGTCCGCAAACGCCGTAATCTTGATGTCGTTCCCGTCAAAAATCACGTAATTATACGTCTGCTCTTCCTTCTCTTTCCAGCGGGATAGCCCGTCTGCGTACCTGATGCCTTTAATATCGCTGGACAGCAAAGACACGCTGGCGGCCTTCTGTGCCTCCTGTTTCGTGCCATCTTCTCCATCCCAAAAAGCATCAAACAACTCCTGATAAACATCTTTGCCGCTCACGTTTTCGCCGCGGTAATCCGCCCGTCTTTCGGCACGTTCCAAAGCATACCGCACCTCTTCCACCGGGGAATCCTTCAACAAGGCAAGAACCGTCTCGTCCACGTAATCCCAGCCCAGCAGCTCGGAATCCTCTACATTCAACTCTACCTTGTAATTGGAAGGCATGCCCGTCCTAATCTCTATCTCGTCCAAGTGGTCAAGCAGAGAAAGCATAAAGCCTTCCAGCTGTTCCAGCTTCTCCCGCACCTGGGGGTACGTCTCCGCGTATTTCCTGTTAGTATCAATTTCATCATGCAACTCCATGACGACGTCTAAAACAGTCATGCTTCCTCTGGCGGCATCAACCAAATCGCCAAGAACAGACCAGGCGATATCTGACGCGTCCTCCTTCGCCTCCGGCAGGGCATCCTTCGGCAAAAAACTGCCTACCAGGGCCCGTTGCATCTCCTCTATAGCGGCAGTCTCCACCTCCCGGAACTTCCATGTCGCCTTGTCCTGCGCGAACTGGTTCAGATAACTCCGGTTCACCTCCGGATTTTCCGCAAAATAAAGTCCCCAGCCATACGCCTGCGCTCCTTCTCCTTTACCCATGAACGCCGTATCAAACTTGCGAAAACTGTGAGGGGAAGCATGCAGGGCAGTAATGGAGAACGTCACCCCCGGTTCCGTGATCACCGCGTTGCCCGCTTCAAAATGGCCGTCATGGAACAAACCCTGTTCCTGTGCCGAGGCAATGGAAAAAGCAACAATCGCCTCACCTAGGAACTCCAGCGTATCATTAAACGGCACAGCTTCCCGTTCCCGTGCCGTCATATCCCGGCGCTTCTCCACATTCCTTGCCTCTATTTCCCCGGCCAGACGCTGGTAAAGGTCAAACGGCTCCAAATCCTTCAATTGCCGCACAACAGCTTCTTTCCCCCTGTAGAGCTTTTCCAGCTCCTGCCAGATCCTCTTTTCCTCCCCGGGAAACCTCATCTTGCGGGAAACCGTTGCCTTCACCATCTCAATCTGTCGGTCTATCTGCTCTATGGTGACAGCATCCACATTCACCCCGCCGCGGAGCAACATCCCGGCGTAACAAATCGGCAATTCGCAACCTTCGGCATCTTTCCCCATCGTTAATTTGCCGTACTCCGCATCCTGTGCGACAAGCTTATTATACTCCTTCAAAAGCAACTCAATAGCCTGCCTGGCCATCACATCTACATCCATCACCTCATGCACGGCAAACCGCTCGGACATCTTCTTAATAGCCTTCGGATTCCTTATCAACCTGCGTATCCGGCCTAAAGCGTCCAAAGCCGCATCACGGGCTAAAAGCCAACTCCTGCGCCTCGTCTTCGCAATAATATCCCCTGTGATCCTGTTGCGTTGATAGGTAAGAACCCTCTCCGCAAAGCCAGAATCCCCCCCCTCGGCAAAACCCTCATATTCCTGAATCGCATGTTGAATCTCATGAAGCAACGTGGAACGCTGATTCCAAAGCGGCCCCAGGCTGGACAAATTGATGGCAATGGAGTCATCCTGGGGATCATACCATCCTGCCTCCTGCCGGTTGCGGTCCTTAAACACATAAACAGACATCTTCTTCAAGCGGGGATAGGCATCATACAACTCGGAATAATCCAAATAATCTGACAAAACGCCTTCCTTCCTTGGATTCTTCAAATAGCGTATATCCTCCGCCAAAAGATCCAGTCTGGAAAGATAAGGCATTCCAGGCGCAGTCTTCAGCTGTGCCTGGCTTGCGTCAATCTCCGCCCGCAACTTGCCGTCATCCCTTCCGGCGAAAGCCTTATCGGCATACTTTCCCCAAGTGGCCGCATTCGGGCCTATCACGGAAAACGTAATATCCGGATTCTTCGGATCAAACGTCCCCCGGTTATCCGTGGCGGACTTGATCTGATTCGGCTCAAAGGCAATGTACTCCGTCCATTTACCCAGTACAGCAATGAGTCCATCATGTCCTCTTTCTTGAGCGCTACCGGCTATCTGGGCCGCTCCTCTCGCATACGGCCGGAATATTCCAAACCTGTCATCTTCATGAAAATTCCCATCCCAAATATTTAAATAATCGCCTATCTCTTCAGCAGACTTGTAATCATTAAAAATAAAAGGATTCCTGAAATTCAGAAACAGAGCCAGCTTCTTGTTCCCGTACGGAGTATTCTCCATATTGGTAAAATAAAATCCTCTACCCCATAAACCATAATCAGTAGCAGATCCAATCATGGCCTTGTCAAACACCGTGAAATCACCGTATGTCCCATGATACACCACCCTCGGTTCCCCGTTCTCGTCCACCACCTTGGAAGCATTCTGCGGATCCTTCTCCCAATCGCCAAACCAATTCTTAAACGCCTCCGTGCGCACGGAAAGCCACTGGTCTTCCGTCAGATTCGTAT
>NZ_LBCB01000008.1:15086-37200 GCF_000980515.1 Akkermansia sp. UNK.MGS-1
CCAAACCAATTCTTAAACGCCTCCGTGCGCACGGAAAGCCACTGGTCTTCCGTCAGATTCGTATCTTTCCCGTTCGGGGCCTTCATGAACGTCCCGTCAGCGACCGCCTTCTTCCTGATTGTCTCTTTTTCCAGAGATAGGGAAAACGTCGCCGGAACAATAGCCCCGTCGTCAAACCGGCATTCCACTTCATTCACGTTGACAACATGCGCCCCTTGTGGTAAGGAAAAACCATCTCCCCCGCCAGCGGATTGGGACGGCAGAGCGGCCTTGCTTGCCGATCCTGGACCTAGGCGCGCGGTGCCGCTATTCGCGTTTGCAGGTTGTCGCTCTGCAAGGGGGAGCTTCTTCCCCAGCGGCTTCTTGCCCTGCCGCACTGGATAAGCCGAGACAATGGAATAAAACCCGTCCTTCCGGTCCAATTGCAGCAGCATCCATGAAGAAGGCTGCCTTCCCTTAACCAGCAACTCACGCCCGGGCGCCACCTCGTAAAGCTCGCTCACATTCGCCAGAATGGAACTGATATAGCGTTCCGGGGAACGGTCCTTCCAGAAGGAAAACCCGCGGGAAGCCAGGATATGGGTCAGTCCATAGCCGCGATGCTCCCCGACATCGGAACCCACCAGCAGCCGCACCGGCATGGCTGGCTGCCTCTTGCGGCGCGGAATCACAAACCAGTCAGGACTTCCGTCTTCCCGGGTGACGAACGTCTCCGGAGCCAGGACAGTTCCGGAACTATCCATGGCAACCACGGAAAACGTCGCCCCGGAAACGGGCACACGCTCGAACGGATTCACTTCACTCGTGCCGTCCCAGGCAAGGGCGCGGTCATGAAGGCGCAGCGCCGGGTCATGGGACTGCCATGCCCCCTTGGCTCTTTCCAAATCATGAATGGCCGCATTCAAATCTGCGTCCGTCTCCAGGCGGATGCCCATCCTGCCCGCCAAATCCTTCCGCCGGCTGATGCCTCTGGACTTCTTCAGAAGGGACAGGCGTTCGGCAATCAGGGCAATCCCCCGGGCCGCAAAGCGGGCCACCTTCTCGCAATCCTCCTGCCAGGACGTATCGTTGCCGAACAAATCAAACGCCTCTCCCTCCCGGGACTTCTCCGCAGCCACCCGGTCCGCCTCCTTAACATAGGCCGCCACGTAATCCCACGGCTTCCCCTTCTCGCGCAGTTGCAGGGCAAGCATCTGTCCCGCCTCCGTTGAAGACAGGCGACATACCTTCCACGCCTCGTTATCCGTAATCACCCCGTTCTTCAGGCGGGTAAACACCTCATCCCCGGCCAGGGTGGCAATATCCCAGCCCATCACATTGGCGGAACCGGGGCGCAAATACCCCTGCGCCTCCATCTCGTCCCGGCCCATATTGGAATTCCGGACAAAAAAAGCCACCTCCAGCGCGGACGCCTGACCGTCCAGCATATTCTGCCCGACGTCGTGCATCTTCGCCCAAGTGGCGTCATGCGCATCATCTTCTTCATACACGTAAGCCGGAATAAACTCCACCCCGTCGCGCACGGCCAAATCAAACCGGTGGCGTCCGGTAATCACATGCAGGGTTCCATCCCTGCGCCGCCACACGGAAATGGGCTGGGCGTCTTCCCGGAACCGTCCCTGAAGCTCGCGCCCCTTCACGGCTCCGCGTTCATTATGATCTCCCTGCTTGAACTGCTCCACATCCGGCGCCAGGGCCAGGGAATCCACCCGCACCTGGGCAAACACGCAATCCGGCGCCACCCGCACAAACGCGTGATCGCGGAACTCCGCGCCGGCCTCTTCATCGTGTTCGGCCTCTTCCCCCACCCCCTCCAGGGAGCCGCCGGCATCCTCCACCAGCGGAGCGGGGGATGCCGAATTCCCGGCAATGCCGGTCACGGGATCAGTCTCATCCTCCTCTTCCGCAGTCTCTTCCACATCCTCCGCGGCATCCATCCGCGCCATGGACTCTTCCAGCGCCTCCAGCTCGCCCAGCGTCATCGTGGCATCCCCCGGAGCCCTGCGGGAAGCAAGGTCCGCGTGCACCATCTCCACATCCAGTTTCTGCGCGGCATCCATCCGCGCCTGGCGGAAAACGCTCTCCGTACTCACGCCCACGGCCTGCAGGGCGTCCGCCAGGCCTCCGTGCTCTTCCATAAACTTCTTCCCCTCGTCCGTCGCGGCAAACTCGTTCCATTGCTCGCCCATGCGTATGATGCGGGCGGAATCCTCCAGATTCTTCAGGGCGAACTCCGCGGTGTCCTTTACCCACTGTGGCACGGGCAGGCTCTCAATATCCGCCAGGGAGGAAGACAGGGACAGGTTGGAAAAACTCTCCACCACGTCCCTGGCATCATGCGCCGGGCCCTCATACGTCCCCAGACTCACGCCGTACCTTCCCAGCACGGCGTCCGCCGCCTGCAAATGCTCCCACAAATCCTGCCAATCCTTCCCGGTCAGGTTCATGTAATGAACCAGGGCGGACTCCTGCACATCCTCCATCACGTTGGCCGTCGTGGCATGGCCTCCGGCGTAAAGCAGCAGGGAACTCCCAGGATCGGCCGCCATCGTAAACCGGTGGGCGAAGCTGGCCGCCGCCGTGCCGCTCTTGATCTCATCGGCTCTCCCCCTCGTAATCTCTCCGGAACGCACTGCATGATCAAGACGCCTCTCAAAAGCCGCCGCCAAATCGGCAATGGAACCAAGCTGAACCTTCCCCATCACTTCGGCATCCGTCCTGCTTCTGGCTTCCTGGACGGACACGCCCTCTTCCCGGACAATCGCGTCAATCCTCGCCTGGGCTCGCGCGGCCACATCCATCAACCCCGGGACGGTCATCCCTCCGGTTTCGGCGGCCGCCTTCCGGTACTCCGCAGGCGCTTCCTCGGACAACATATCCAGCGTCTCAATAAAATCCATCTTCCCGGCTTCCGAAATCGCGGCATTCCCCAGCACGGCATCCTGCATCACGCGGACGCCATTCAAATAAGCCCCCTGCAGCACTACCTGAACCAGGGCGTCCGTCTGCTCCTCGTTCATCTCCACGCTCCTGTCTTCCTCCATCTTCACGCCGTTCACTACAGCGCCCTCCCGCAGGCTCACCTCGTACCTGTCCGTTCCTTCCAGCTTGCGGATACGGCCAATGTTAGCCTTCTCCAGCACCTTGTCCAGAGCGCCGGACATCTGGTACAGCCGGGCCTCCTGCCGGTCCGCCAGCTCGGCGCCGGCCTTCCGCGCCCGTTCGGCGGCTCCTTCTGGATCCTTCAATACATCAGTCTCGAAATACTTCTGGGCCAGCGCAGCCTTGTGCTCCGCCGTGGAAAAAGACGCCATCTCTTCAGCATGCTTCTTCGTATATCCGGCCAGCTGGGCCCGCTGCGCATCCGTCACGAACGCCGCCACTTCCTGCTTCATCCTCGGAGCGTGGCCGGCAGCCATGGCCGCCACAAACAACGCGCATCCGCCGGACTGCTCCACATCCCCCATCGCCTGAAGCACGGGGCTCACCACCTCGAAATCCTTCGGCTTCACCTCCATTCCCGTCATCCCGGACAACTTCCGGGCCGTCCACTCGAACAACTCCCCGGCCAGAGGTTCCGCCGCCATCTCTTCCACGTAGGCAAACGCCGGGGTGGAAAGCATCTTGCCGGTTCTCGTCCCGGCAAAAAACGTGCGCCCCGGCACCTTCGCGGCCAGTCTCGCCAGGGCGCCGGTTCCCGTCCTGGTCATCAGCTTGTTGATGGCCCCCATGCGCCCGAACACGGAAAACACCCCAAACCCCTTTTCCTCCACCGTATTCCGCAGCCCGTTGATCGTCACGTCCACCAGGGAATCCCCGTTGCGGGAGGCGGCATTCCCGGCGTGCCCCATATCACCGGCCAGCGCCAGGGCCCAGCCGCCGGGAGCCATGTAGGAAAGGCTCTGCCCGGTGATATTCCCGGCTCCGTTAATCGCCTTGACGTACCAGGACGCATCAGGGCTTGTGCCCCGCATCCGCTGTCCGAACTCGTGCATCACATCCTGCATCGTATTCAGCGCTTCGCGTCTTTGCTCGTAGCGGTCGAAGAGCTGCCTTTGTCCGTCAAACGTATCCTTCACCCCCTGCAGGGGAGCAATATTATTGGAATACCACTCTTCCATTCCGCTCATGCCGGGAATGCCCCTCACCGCCTGAACCGCCTTCACGCCCAGGCTCTCCGCGCCGCGCGCCGTGTCGGCAAAACTTCTATACAAATTGCGCCAGAAAGCAGCGGAATCCGTCTGGCTCTCCTGAACCTTCCGGTCAATCGCGGTCATCAGCAACATCAACGCCTGCTGGTCCAGCACCTCATTCCCGTTGACATTCACCGTCAGCAGATCGGCCATGTCCAGAGCGTCGGAACGCCAGACATCCTCAAACCCACGCCTCTCGGCAAAAGCATACGCCCGCCGCGCCCTCATGATGGAATCGGCAACCTTCTGCGGACTCTCGGCATACTTCAGCAAATCGGCAGGACACGCGTCCCAGCTGCCTTCCTTCCCGGCTACGCAATCCACCATTCGGTGGGAAATTTCCTCCTGTTCCTGCTGGACTCTTCTCGTCCGTTCCTTGTAGGCGGCATCCTCTACGCGTGTTCTCTCGGAAAAATCCTGCCACACAGCGCGGTGAGCCTCCCCCATATCCTTAAACTGTGGGGCCTCCTTACCTTGCCGGGCCCAATACAAATACGGGTCGGCGGCTTGGTCCAGACCAAACAGGGAAACGCACACATCAAGGCCCAGGCAAGCCTCCTCGTCCGGTGTGACTGGGGGCTGGTAGCCTTCCGCCTTCACCAACCCTTTTGCTTCTTCGTCAGCGTCATCCCCCAAGGCCAGCGCGGAAAACAACTTCAGGCGACTTTCGTCGGGCTTGAACTCCGGAAGCTTCCGGGAACCCGGCACCTGTCCCCAGTCTTGCAAGGAAGTAGGGGCGTCATTCTCCTGCAAATGGTCAAAGGACTCGGGAAGAAGGTCGGAATGTTTCGCCTCCTGCGCCAAGGGGAAAAAGTCTGTTTCAAACATGGTAATCAATTAAGCTTTAAGTTGAAAATAATATTCGGAAACCCCCTTCACCCAGTGGGAATTCAATCCCTTGGGATCGTTGGATGCTCCGGGGGGAGCGTACTTCTTGCCAATGGCGGCAATCGTTGTCAGTCCTTTGCCCAGGTAATTCCGGGCGAGCTGTCCGGCCATGTACTCAATACCGGCCTCGACCGTTTCAAAAGACCGGGGACCTCTGCCATACGGACTCACGCCCATGGCATTCTTCTTGTTCCGGAAAGCAGAACTGGTGCCGTTGCCTGTTTCGTGGATGGCAATGGCCATCAGCAAATCAGGGTCCACACCGTACTTCTCCCCGGCCCGCCGGAAGGCAGATTCGTACTGTTGAAGAGCGGGAGAAAGTACTTGGGCGGCCTTCTGCGGGGAAGAAACAGGCTGGTTCAGTACGCTGGTTGTTCCTTGTCGCTGCGGGGCATAAAAATTCTCCTGGTCTTCGTGGAGCTGTCTGGCATACGCCGTCGCGTCCTCCGGAGAATTGAACACGCCCAAGTGTTTACCGGTTTGCTTGAACTGATTCACGGCATCGTCCTCGGAAAGAACCTTGCCGTCCTCGGAAACGGTAGGAATCAGGTATTCCTTCCCGTCCATCTCCACGGAAATGGAACGCACCGTACTGATGGAGCCGTCGGCATTGCGGACGACGGGCCGTGTACTCAAATCAATATTGCCGGGCTCAATCATGCCGGGCACCTCTTCGGGGGCAAAACGGACGGTTGCTTTCCCCTTGTCCCCCGCGAGCATGATCAGGCGGTTGCCGTACTCGTCGCCAGAAAGCTCAATCCCCCTGTTAGGGCCTTCATAAAAACCCACTACAGGAACTTCGTTGTAAGCCTTGGACTGGTCCATGGTGGCTTTCAGACAGGGGCGACTTCCGTACTTCTGAACAAGCTGCTGGTACATTTCCTTGGGCACGTAGGCCCCGGCGCGCCTGCCAGCCACAAAGGACATGGGGACGGCCAAGGGGGCGCTGTCTTTCACAACCTCCACTTGCGGCGTGTAGGGAACCTGCTTCTTCTGATACTCCTTCCACTCCCTATTCTTCCGGTCAATGAAATCCTTCCCGGAATCCGGCATGCGTTCCCTGGTGTCTCCTACCTGGGCTTCACTGTCAAAAGCGCGGGAAATCTCCTTAGACTTCTTCTCGACATCCAGCTTTTCCGGATGCTCGTACTCGTTCAACTCTTTGGCTTTCTTTGCGGCAAATCTGAAAATCTGCATCCGGTCGTCGTGGATGCTCGCCTCCGGATTCCGATCTCGCCAATAGGCCATCTGGACGCGTACATACTCATCAATCTGGCTCTCTATCAAATTTCTGGCCGCCTCCTTCTCCTGAATCTTCTTTTGGTCACCTTTTCTGTACGCATCCCGTACTGAAGCGGATCTGTTCGGAATATACGCATCATCCGGAATATGGCGTAGCACCAGACCGATGTCATTTCTGCGTGCGCCCTTGGCGGCATCCAGTCGGGAAATCATCTTATTCATCACCACGGCGCGGATATACTCCTGGTTTCCCTCATAAGCCCCCAGGAGTGCCCACTTCTTGGCGGTGCGCTCGGCAATTTGATTAGCCTCCTCGCGAGATTGAGGAACAGGAAGCTTGTCCAGTTCCATATTGAACGCTCCCCTTATTTCCACCTTGTCCCGTTCCGTGAACCGTCCGCCGTTTTTTTGGGCATTGCGGGCCCATCTCCACATCTGTTCAGTAGCTCCGTTGGGCAACTGTTTTTTCAGGGCTTCAATATTCTTTTCCTGAATCTTGCGGCGGTCCTCTGCTGAAAGAGGGGCAGGCGTGGCCTCATCAGCCAGACGTCGGCGCACTTCGCGTTTGGCCCGGTCCAGATCAATGGGATTCAGGTCATTGTACAGTCCCTTGTTGATAGCCGCAGCCGTACGGATGGGATCGGCGGCGACACTGGAAAACAGGGCTGTTTTCAAATTCTCCTGCTCATTCGCATATCTGGATTTTCTTCCCTGAACAATTAGCAGTTGCCCTTTAGCAGAATCAATAGCTCCTGCTCTTACACCTTCATGAACAAGATCTTCATACCAGCCCCAATTATTCGTTTCTTCGGCCAGTTTCAAACTGGAATTCAAGGCCGTTTCCTGCTTCTTCCTCGCCACCTCCTTGCCGCTGTCAAACAAATCATTCAACATCTTGTCCCCGGCGACAGCTGCCTTGAAGCGCATCTTCCGGGCAAGGTCAGGATTCAGAATCCCGCTGCCTATCCCCTGAAGCCTCTTCAAATAAGGAGACGCAAAATTATTTAACGCCTTCTTGCTGAAATTCCCCCTCTCATCGAAAAACGCATCAGGATCCCCGTCGGGAAGCTGCAGCCGCCTCCTGGCTTCACTGCCCACCTCGTCCTGCGTCTGTATCAGGATCCGTTCCTGTTCGAACTGCTTCGTGGAATCCTCCGTTTCCACCATCTCCCGGCACATCCCGTCGATATTCTGACCCACCTGGGCTACTCCCCGGCGCAAGACATCCCCGGTCACGTCGCGCGGAACCGGAACATTCACACTCGCCGGAGGCTGCACCCCCGGCCCGTTAATCAAGCTCTCATCTCTGTCCATAACCAAGCGCTTTCAAAAAACTCTTTTCCCACCCCTGGGACGTGAAGGAAGACATATACGGATTGAACGCATTCGCGGCGGAACTGCCCCAGCCCATCCCATTCATGGTTCCCATCGTCGTATCTTTCCAAACGCTCGCGGGCTTCACCTCTCCGCTCTGGACATCCGGGCGCTCATTCCATTCCCGGGCATCGTTATAAGCATCCAGCCCCCCGTCAATCGCTCCGGCCAAAGCGCCGGCACTACTCAACCACATCCCCATGCGCGTTCCCCTGGCCATGCTGCGGTATTGCGCAGCCTCCGCCTCTGCGGCCCTCATTGCCTCATCCCCCTGCCGGCGCAGACCGATCGCCTGATTTACCGCATTGACAGACCCCGTGCTGGACTCATAAGCCATGTCGGCAATCCGCTTCTCGTAAAGACTGTTCACCGCGTCGGCAGTCGCCGCCCCCGTCCCCTCGCTGGTAAACCCGCTGCCCGCCGCCTGGGCCCTGGCGGCTCCAACCGCCCGGCGCTGATTGCCCCGCATCGTCATCATATTGGCGCCCTCCACCAGCGCATTGGCGCGCGCCGCCTGTTCCACCCCGTTGGCCTGGCTGTAGGCGCGGTTCCTGGCCGCTTGTCCGTGGGCCAGAGTCTGCTTCTTTCTGGCGTCATATCCGCTGGCCGTCACGCTTGCGGAAAGCATAGGCTTCATAAATCCCATATCAGCGTCTCCTTCTAAAAATATTCTGCCTCGTGATGCGCGTAATCGGATCAATCGCCTTGCTGCCGTCCTGCTGCCGGTCAGTGGCAATCGCTGACAGGAAAGCCATCTGGGCCCGTTCCTCCAGCGCCTGCTGGAGCCTGGCATTACTCGTCAGCGCCATACACACCCGGCTGGCCAGCAGACACACCACCGCGTCGCAAAACTCCGGCGCATGATCCGGCAACGTCCCTCCCAGAGCCACAAGATCGCTCTGGTAATTCACCCGCAACGTCTCCGGGCACTCGTCCTCATCCACCAAAATGCCTTCCGCCTGTAACCGGGGAAGGCGCACATCCGCCCCGTCCTCCGTCCTCATGCGGGTAATCTTCAGGCATCCGTCCGGGTAAGGAAACAAGGCCACACCCGGAGCCACCGCGGCATCCTTTCTGCGTTTCAGCACCGTTTCGCGCGCCAGAAACGTCCAATTAAAACGGACGCACGCCGTCCGCAATACGGGATTGAACCATACGTCGCACGGATGCTGCGTAGGAGAATCCTCCTTATACTCCTGCGCCCCAAGCAGCTGAAGGGCCAGAGTAAACACGGTATGCCTGTCCATGCCTGAAAGCATGGCAAGACAACTGCATCAAAGAAAGCGTGACGGTGTCACACAGCCGGAAACCTTACAACTCCGGCAGGGACTCCGCGGCGGAGCGCAGCTGATCCGCGGAAGGGCGGATGTACACGCTATGCACGGCGGAAGAATCATGCCCCACCAGCTCCATGGCCAGCCCCTGCGATACGCCTGATGCCTGCAACAACGTGGCGGCCGTCGCCCGAATGCTGTGGAAGGACTTGCTGTTCATCCTCCGTCTGCGGCCGCCGGCCGCTCCATGCACCACGCCGATACCGTGCGTTCTCAATAACAACCCGAACTGGGCGGAAGCCCCATCCCCCAGGGCCAGCAGGGGCGCGTGAAGCAATGCGTCCGCCGGTTCCCCGGCTTCCTTCCAGCGGGCAAGCGCCCACTGGTAAAAGCCTTCCCTCATGGGCTGGTCCATCCAGCGCCCCGTCTTCCCGGTGTCAAAGCGCACAACGCGGCGTTCCCAGTCAAACTGATTCCAATTCAACCTCAAAATGTCCCCCAACCGCTGGCCAAAGGTCTCAAACGAGCAGCGCACCGCGGAACTCCACAGGGGCGGAAAATGCTCAATCATGTAGCGGATCTCGTCGAGCGTGAAGGCTTCCTTGTGCAGCTTCTCGCCCGCGCGGTCCGGGGGAATGGAAACGCCGGCGCACGGATTGCGGTCAATTACTTCCGCATCCACGGCGTCCGCGAATGCCTGGGAAAGGGCGGCCAGGTCTTTGGCTACCGTCTTTTGCCTGACTTCTTCCCGGCGGGCCGCCACAAAGCCCTTGATGTCCGCCTTGGTGATCAGACGCAGCGGGGCGTCAGCCCGCGTCCCAAGATAAGCGTAAAAATGCTTGTAGGCCGTCCTGGCGTTCCGCGCCGTATCTTCCGACACCAGCGCCGCCTTGCGCCTCACATAATCTTCGCACCAGGCACGCACGGAAACATTATTGTGCGCTTGGTATTCTTCCGCCTCCGCGCAGGCTATCTGCACGCCCCGCTGGTAGGCGAGCCGTTCCGCCAGCTTGGCCGTGATGCGGTCTCCTTCAAATTCTCCGCCATTCACAGGAACTTTCGTGGAACGCCGTTTCATCTTGCCGTCCGGCCCCTGAAACGTCACCATCCAGTAGGGGGAGGATTTTTCCTTGTTAATGGACAGACGCCCCTTGTAAAAAGGCTTGCTCATACCTGTAATATTTCCTGTAAGGGTTTTGTAATATGGTTTACGTAAGAAAACTTACGCGTACTTTATTCATAATCCCTAGCAATATCAAGGTTTGCGTAGGTTTTCTTACAGAAACTTTTGGAGCGGATGATGGGATTCGAACCCACGACATCAACCTTGGCAAGGTTGCGCTCTACCCCTGAGCTACATCCGCTTTAAATGAGCCAGCGAACCGGAAACGGCCGCTGAGGGATTTATACGCCTATCACGGGAAAAAGCAACCTTTATTTTGGCTATTTTCTCATCCGCATTCATCCCCGCTCTGCCGAACTGCATCAAAATGCGGCTTATCAATGAAATTCTCTCGTCAGACGCGAATACACATTCTATGCTGTGACGGCATGAAAGAGCTCCTCATCACCCTTATTACGCTGGCAGGCTTGTTTATCGGCGTGTATTACCATGATTCCCTGGTGGGCGGCGGACAGGAGGACCAGCAGCAGAAGACGGAAACTTCCGTCTCTGGGCAATAATCACCGGCAATCATGACCCCGGCTCTCCGGAATCCCTGTTTTTCCGCCATTCTCTGCGGCACGGCGCTGCTGGCCCCGCCAGCGCCGGCTCAGTCCGCTGATGGAGCCGGTCTTCTGGCTTCCACCCCGCAATCCGTAGAGGATTTGCAGCGGATTGAACGCCAGCTTCAGCAAATGCTTCCCCGGGTGCTTCCCGCCCTGGTCTGCATTGAATTAAACAACGGCAGCGGCTCCGGCATCCTGGTTTCGGAAAAAGGCCTGGTCTTTTCAGCGGCCCACGTTGTGGACAAGAAAGGAACCACGCTCAAAATCATCCTGCCGGATGGAACGCGCCTTCCAGGAAAAACCACGGCGCAAAACAGCAATTCGGACGCAGGCATAGCCAAAATCACATCCCAATTGAACAAAAAACTGCCCTGCGTGGAAAAAGCGGAAAAAATGCCTCGTGTGGGGGACTGGGTGTTCGCGCTGGGGCACGGCGGGGGGCTGGACCGGAAACGCGGCCCGATGGTGCGCCTGGGGAGGGTGGTTTCCCTCAAGAACGGCGTCATTCAGACGGACTGCAAGCTGATTCGCGGGGATTCCGGCGGCCCTCTTTTCAACCTGGATGGAAAGCTGATTGGCATTCACAGCAGGGTCGGTTCCGGTCTGGAAGACAATCTTCACGTGCCCATGAAGGATTTCAACGCTCTGACGGAGGAGACAGCGGAAGGAAAGACCTCCCTGACGCCGTCACCGGAACAGGACAGCCAGCCATTCTCCACTCAGCCATCATGAAATTTCCTTTCTGCATCTGCCTGTTTCCCCTGGTTTTCGCCCTGTTCCACCCCGCTCTGGCGGAAGGAAATAACGGAAGCCTGGATTTTGAACAGAGAATCAACGGGAAAGCCGTTCTGAAAACTATCGAGCCCATCCGCGAACGTCTTCAGGACTTGAGCGCAGTTTTCTTTTCCGGTCACGATGTTGTGATTTACGGCATTGTGCTGAGCCCGGACGGCTACATCGCCACCAAAGCCTCGGAACTCCATTCCTACAGGGATCTGACCATCCGGGTAGGTTCTTCCAAATATGGGCAGTTCAGGGAAATTGGCTCGGACCCGTCCACAGACATCGCAGTAGTGAAAGTGGAAGCCGCCGGGCTGCACGCTCCCGGCCCCGTCAGCAATGATGCCGCCATGGGAACCCTGGTAGTCAGCAACGGCTCCACAACCCGTACGTCCAGACGGCCCCAGCTGGGAACCCTTAGTGCGGAGCAGCGCCCCATCCCGAACGGAGACACCGCCTACCTGGGCGTCGTTTTCGGCACCCCCTGTACCATTCAGGAAGTTACCAAGGACGGCCCCGCCGCCCAAGCCGGGGCCAAGGCCGGAGATGAGATTCTGGCGGTGGACGGCACGCCCGTTACTGCTCTGGACGCCGTTTCCCCCATTCTGTCCAGGAAAAAAGTTGGAGAAAGAGTGACACTGAAAGTCAAACGCAAGGATAAAAGGTTATCCTACACCATCACGCTGGGTTCCAGACGCCAGGCCCTGGGAGGAAACGCTCCTGAGGATTCCAATGACCTGATCAGCGGCGGGTTCAGCAAACGCAGGGATGATTTCCCTATGGTCCTCCAGCATGACACCCCTTCCCGGTACACGCTGATGGGTGGCCCGCTGCTCAATCTCAAGGGGGAACTCATCGGCATGAACATCGCCAGAGTGAACCGGGCGGAAAATTACGCCCTGCCCATCAGCGTTGTGCAGAAAAGCGTGCAAAACATCCTGAAAAACGCGCCCCAGCCGGAAAAATAGCTCAGGAAAATACCGGAACATTTTATTTTCCCGGTACGGAAGAAGCTGTACGTTTGCCTTTCCTTTTCCCCTGCGTGGCATCCGGAGAAACAGGACGGATTTACATGCCGGGAACATCAGCGGCATCCGGCACCGTCTTGGGTTTCACGGTAGGATCATAATGGACGGCTCCCGTCACACGTACGCTTCCGTCCGGAAGAAAGACCATGGAGGGAGCTCCCACCACCTTTTTATAGTACTGGAGCTTCTCCATCGTTCCCCGGTAGTTGATGCGGGAATACGCGCTCAGCATGGGAGTAGTTGGGAAGAAGACATGGACATTCGCCTTGCCGTCCACCATGCACTGCGGACGCGTGGTCCCCAGCCAGTCTCCGATGCACACGGCATTGTAGGCCACTCCCGTATCCGGATCCTTCGTCTGCACATACAACTTCTGGATCCCCCGCACGGCAATGGTGCAAACGGAAAAAGTGCACCGCTTGGCACTGGCCGGAATAGCTACGGTCTGGGACCACATGGGCGTTCCCGTCCGGACGGCAAACAGGGATTTCTGGGAAGCAAACATGTCCTTCTGGTTGGGCATTTTGACAACGGCCTGCACATGGTAGTTGCCCTCACGGGACAAGTCATAGAAATGGCGCAGATCAATCTTGCGGGAAACGCTCATGCCGGCCGGAACCTTGAGAGGCGGAAACAGGGCAAACTTGGACTGGGGGAGTTCCGCCCCCGCAGTGGAATGCTCCACATGGATATCCAGCCAGGAGGAATATTCCCGGCTCTTCAATTCCACCGGCACGCCGGA
Source organism: Akkermansia sp. UNK.MGS-1 (assembly GCF_000980515.1). Classification (NCBI taxonomy): domain Bacteria; kingdom Pseudomonadati; phylum Verrucomicrobiota; class Verrucomicrobiia; order Verrucomicrobiales; family Akkermansiaceae; genus Akkermansia; species Akkermansia sp. UNK.MGS-1. The sequence continues at coordinate 28,336 of NZ_LBCB01000008.1, forward strand.
ATTGTTGGTAATGGTCAGCCTCATGTACATGGCTTCCCCGCTGAGGAAAGTCTTCTTTTCCGGAACTACTTTCACGTAAATCTGGGCCAGGGCCCCGGACGCCCCCAGAAGGGCCAGCAGCATTGCAAGGATATGTTTCATGGTATTGGTATGTTAAGTATTGTCGTTAAACAAGTCAGCGGACATCCCGCACGATTCTGAACCCCAGGTTGTCCCGTCTTTCGCCGCGGGAGCGCAGGTATTCCACCCGGTTGGAGATGCCGGGCTGCCTCCAGTCTCCGCCGCAGGCCACCGGTCCCGGAGGCTCCTTCACGCGCGCAGGATCCTTTTCCATGGAAGAAGTCCATTCCATCACGCCGGAAGCCATGCCGCACACGCCGGTCTTTAAATCATGATCATTGCTGTATCTGTCAATCACCAGCGTCCTGTCCCCCTTCTCACCCGTTTCCAGCATATTCCCCAGAGCCATCCACTCCCCGCGCTCGGGCAGGCGGTAGCGCGGTTCTCCGGGGGCCACGGGCTTCCAGCTCGCATACGCCCAGGCATCCCAGAAAGTGACGTTGACGACGGGAGAGCGGGGTGTTATTTTCCTGCCTTTCCATTTGCCTCCCGGCGTGGAAGCCGCCTTCCACATAGCCTCCCAGTCCTGGGGAATATGGGAAGCAGTCCTCTTGTCCGGCTGGTCCGGGTGGGAATATTCCTCCCTCAGCTCCGGAGTGAGGCGTGCCCACTGGTCCAAAAACAGGCGGTAGGATTCCAGGGTAATTTCATGGGCTCCCACAATCAGTTCCCCTCCTCCGGGAAGAGTTACGCGGACTTCCGTATGATCGCTGGCGGAAAAATCCGGATAATGTTTAGGAGCCGGAACATGGGGACGGGATACGGTTTCCTTCTCCCGGGGGAATAAAAGAAGAACGGCAGCCGCGGCTATCCCCGCGCCCAGCAGGCCCGTTCCGGCCCAAAGCAGCCTTTTTCCGGCTTTTCCGCGGGATTCCACGGGGACGGTATAGCGGTGGGTGGTAACCCGAGGGGAAAGCCCCAGCTGTTCGCGAACCGCAGCAACCAGCTCCATAACCTGGTCCCATTGCATCGGCTTTCCGTTCTGCCCTTCCCTCATCCATTCCAGCAGGGTGCGCATCCGCGTGGTTCCGGGCACATCCGGAGTCACCAGAGGAGGCAGGTCGATGCCCAGGCGCTTCATCTGGTCGCGGGATGTTTCTTCGTGAAAGTCACCGGGCACGGCCGTATTCATCAGCCGCACGGCAGACTTGTCATCCAGGAAAATGTGACGCGGCTCCATGATATTGAAAGCGGTCCGCAGACGCTCATACCTGCCGCACACGTTGCCGACCGTTTCAATCACTTTCAGCAAATCCTTCATGGACAGGGTCTGCCCGCGGTCCAGCATGGACTGGAGGGATGAGCCTCCCAGCTGTTCGCTGGTGACGAACCAGTATCCCTGGGCCTGGGACGCTTCATAGACGGTGCCCAGCACCGGAGCATTAATGGCGGCGCGCGTGCGGGCCTTCATCAGAAAATCCTCCACGCCCACCCCCTCCGGATTGTCCGGATCCAGCAACTCCAGAAACACGGAACGGTCCATGCCCTGCTGGATGGCCTGATAAAGAATTCCTCCGCGCGTGCGGCCAATGAATGCCACCAGCGTGTAATCGCCAAAGTTGTGGGGAAGATCAAACATTGGACAAATCAGGCATCAGGGAGGCAAAAGGGATTCATAAGACTCAGAAACCGGAGCCGCCTCTACAGGGGGAAGCAAACCGCCGTCATAAATCTCGGGCAGTCCGGAAGGGGAACTCTGGTTCATCTGTTCCAGTAAAAATAGCACGGGAGGGGAAGCATGGCAATCCATCGGTTCTCCCTTGTAATACAATTTAGCGGTATATCCGTAATATTTCAGGCTTCCATAAGCAATCGTCTCTTCTTCCGTCAGGGGAGGCATGTAGTAGGTTATTTCCATGATTTCCTCACCGTCCGCCCAATCCGCGGGTTCCGTAACGCACCGGGAAGAAGGCTCGGGCGCGTGCGTCTTTTCCACTTTCTTCCCATTGACTTTGTCAAAAAACTGGACAATGACGCGCAAATCCTCCGGCCTGACATTCAGGCCATCCTTCATCAGAATAGGCACCATCAGCTTGACGCGCTCCCCGGCGGGGCATTCCGGATCCCGGTATTCCAGAATAGTGCCGAAGGACATATCCCCCCGCAAATCCGCCGGGCTGGAAAAGCCGGCCTGGAGGTGCCGCGCCGCACGCGCAAAATATTTCCCCGCCTTCTCCCGCTGGGTATATACTTTCAGAAAAAACTCCCGTGACTTATCCGCATTCCTCAGCCATTCATAGGTAAGTCCATAATAATAAAGCACCACCGGATTATCCGGCTCCAGCCTCATGGCCTGCTCCAGCTTCACGACCGCTACTTTGAGGTCACCTTCAATCTGGGCGTAACGAGCCGCCTTGACAAGCTCTGCCACTTCCTCCGTCATGGGAGGCATGACCTCGTCCGGATCCTCAGCAGGAAGGGATGCCCCGCTAGCGGAGTCCTCCCCTCCCGCAACGGCCGCGGCCACCGGTACAGAATCGGCAGCCGGATCTGACAAATCTGCTTCCCGGAGCATTTCTTCCACGGAACGGGGCTTTTCAGAAGGGGGTGCCGGAACATCCGCCATATGCACTGTCTCCTCAGCCGCCCCATTCTCAACGACTCCGGCCGGACGCTCCTGCTTCTCCCGTGCCGGAACGGGAACAGGCTTCTCCACCACTTTTTCCACCACCACGGTACGGACAGACAGGCTGAAAGAAACGCCCACCATCAGCAACAGAACAAACGCCAGCCCACCCAGCGTCCAGCAGGCGACGCCGAACGCACGGTCATTGGCGCCCTTTTCCGGTGGAAGGGATTCGCTCATACGGCACGTTCCTCGTCCTCCTGCCGGGCAGGCGGCCCGCCGGCATCAGGAATTTCTTCATAATCCACTATTTCTCCTCTGTAGAGAGACAGAAGAGCCTTCATGAAATCTTCCGCGTTATGGGGAGAATCCTCCTTCCGGAAGCCGCCGTAAGTCAGGCCGTCCAGCCTGATTCGGGCTCCTCCGCATTCCGGTTTCAGCGTCGCTATGGCCAGTCCCTTCAGTTTCCATCTGCGCAAATCCAGACGGGCAATGTCATCCACGCGGAAAACCACGCCGGCGGCCGTCACCTCTTTCCCGTTCAGGGACATTTTCCTGCCGCGCGTTCTCACCAGGAAAAACAGAGCCACCATGGCAAGCGCCAGGCAAATGCACCCGGCCACCCACTGTTCAAAAATTTTGGAGGCGTCATACGGGTGGTCCACCGGCTTGATGGGGTAGTGCTTTTCCCCGGAATAAGATTGCCACGCAGCGCTCCAGCCCTTGCCGGGGGTGGACATCAGACTGTAATCCGCCAAAATGTCAGGCCACGGCACCGCGTTCCGATTCACGTCGGAAGGAATTTCGTAGCCCTCCGGAAAATCCACGGTGCGCGCCAGAACAATGCGCTCCCAGTCCCCCGCGGACGCCCCTTTCCCGCTCACCTCACGGTCAAACACGGCTCCAGCGTCCACGAACGCCTTGTGCATGAAAAACTCCAGGTTTTTTTGAGGGTATCCGGTGGAAGCATCATAATAAAAATACACTCCGAACCCCAGAAACATGAGAGCCATGATAACCGCCCTGCCGGTAAACCACATGGTCGGCTTACATTCTACCGTGTCAGACTGCATGCTTCCTACATACCAGCAAATCCATGCCCTTGACCATAAAAAAAGCGCACCTCCCCCTCCTTTGCGGGAAAGCGGAGCGTCCTGTCGCCCCACGGATATCCGGAACGCACGGCTTCGGGAGAAAAAACAGGGCGGCATTCCCTGCCGGGAACGTATCCGGAAAATCTTTCCCTGTCTTCTTCTTGGCTTGATTTATTTTGTGAAAGTTAAATAATAGCACGCGCAGGGATTCCCCGCTCCGACAAAAAGGACCGGAAACGCTGTAATCCCTTACGCCGGCCCGCATTATTTTTTCCGCATATGAGACCAAGTCACCCTCAATACCGCCGCATGGACGCCGACCCCGGTTACAATTCCCAGGCAGACGACCAGGTGGACGCCGATATGGAACAGGCCCAGCTGAGGCTGGAACAATTGCGGAAAGAAAAGGAGGAAGTGGAAAACTCCCGCCGCCGCCTGGAAGAATGCCATATGCGCAAAGCCAGGTTTATGGACCAGCAAAATGAGCTGGGCGACCGCATGGTCAACGCTGCAGACCTCATCGGCCGGGAAGTGGAAAGCCTCCGCCAGGAAAGCAATGAACTGGAACAAATCCACATGGCGCTGACGCGCAGCCTGAAAATGCTCAGCACCGTGCGCCCGGATGAATGGCCTATTGAAAATACGGACAACCTCATCAGCCAGGGCCAGCAGGTCATTGACCGCTGCGAGGAAGAATTCGCGGATGCCGTCCAGCAGTGCGCGCGCATGCAGCATACCAAAGTGCTCACCGGGGTGCGCCGCTCCAGCAAAGTGCGCATCAGCTCCCGAGAATTCATGACCCAGTTCCTCCAGGGCCTTTCCTTCCATCTTCCCCTGCTCCTGATTGCCCTCATCATCCTCTTTTTCATCTGGATTTTCAGCCCTTCCGCATCATGATTAAAAGAAAAACCAAACGCCGTTCCTCCGAACTGGCAGAACTGGATCGTGCCTCACGGGAAATTGAGAGCCGTATCCAGGAATTGGAAGCCTCTCTCAAACGCCCGTCCCAGCAGACCCGCATGCGCCTGGACCGCAATACCATGCCGCCTCCTGACCGCGTTCGGGAGGGCAACCAGAACCGGGCACTGCGTGCCGTAGTGGCCCGTGACGGACGCGCCACCAACATGAGGCGGGAACTGCGAGAAAACTTCATGCTGCTGGGCCTGCTGATCTGCGCCATCGCCGCTTCCTTCTGCTGGATCGTCCGCCTGCTGGAACAACAGTAGGCAGCCCCCCTTCTTTTCCGCATCTTTTCTACATTACACCATGAGCACGCCCCAAATAGACGTAGCCTACATTGCCAAGCTGGCACGCATTGACCTGACGGAGGAAGAAACAGCTCTCTTCTCCAAAGATCTGGACAAAATCCTGGCCTATATCACCAAGCTGGAATCCTACGATGTCACGGGCATCGCCCCCATGAACCATCCTCTCCCGGCAATGGATGTGATGCGCGAAGACATTCCTGAAACCGGCTTCACCCAGGAAGAAGCCCTTTCCAATGCCCCTCAGCAGTCCCAGGGGCAATTCCGCACACCCAAGGTGGTGGAATCCGCCTGATCCTCGCGCTTCCTTTTCCCTTCACCTTTCAACCGTCTTTACCCTTTCCTTCTCATGTCAAAAATTCAAGGCACCCTGGCCCAGTGGCGTGACCGCCTGCGCCGCAAGGAACTCTCCCCTGCCGAACTGGTCAACCTGACGGCGGACGCCATTGAGGCGGACCGGACAACCAACGCCTACATCTCCTTTGACCGCGAAGCAGCCCTCCACGCCGCGGCCGGAGCGGATATTTCCAGCCCCCTGGCCGGCATCCCCATCGCCGTGAAGGACAACATCAATGTCCTGGGCCAGCCGACGCGCTGCGCCTCCCGCCTTCTTTCCCCTTATGTCGCTCCTTATGACGCCACCTCCATCCGCCTGCTGAAGGAGGCGGGCGGCATCCCGCTAGGCCGCACGAACATGGATGAATTCGCCATGGGTGCCAGCGGAGAAAACTCCGCTTACGGCATCACGCGCAACCCGGAAGCCCCGGACCGCATTCCCGGCGGCTCCTCCAGCGGCTCTGCCGCCGCCGTCGCATCCGCTACTGCTATTGCCGCACTCGGTTCCGACACGGGCGGTTCCATCCGGCAGCCGGCCGGGCACTGCGGCATCGTGGGCCTCAAGCCTACCTACGGGCGCGTTTCCCGTTACGGGCTGGTAGCATTCGCCTCTTCCCTAGACCAGATCGGCCCCATGACCCAAACAGTGGAAGACGCAGCCATCCTGCTCCAGGCAATCTCCGGACACGACCGGAAAGACTCCACATCCGCAAACTGCCCCGTGCCGGACTTTGAAGCTGCGCTGGGCCGCGACGTCAAAGGGCTGAAAGTGGGCATCCCTTCGGAATACTTTACCTCCGGCAACCATCCGGGCATTTCCGAGGCTGTGCAAAACACCGTGAAACAACTGGAAAACCTGGGTGCGGAGCTGGTGGAAGTCAACCTGCCCCACGCGGATGCCGTCGTCGCCGCCTACTACATCATCGCCTGCGCGGAAGCGTCTTCCAACCTCTCCCGGTTTGACGGCGTGCGCTACGGAAAGAGGGCGGAAGATGCCGCCGGACTGGTGGAACTCTTCTCACGTACCCGTGAAGAGGGGTTCGGGCCGGAAGTCAAGCGCCGCATCATCCTGGGCACCTACGTGCTCAGCTCCGGTTACTATGACGCTTACTACTCCCGCGCTCAAAAAGTCCGCTCCCTGGTCGCCAGAGATTTCGCGGAAGCCTTTTCCAGGGCGGATATCATCGTAGGCCCCACCTCTCCCGCTCCCGCTCCCAAAATCGGAGATTCCGCGCTGGATCACCTCCAGACCTATCTGGCGGACATCTACACGATCCCCGCCAACCTGGCCGGCCTCCCCGCCATGTCCATTCCCTGCGGAACCGTCAGGGAAAGCGGCATGGAACTTCCCGTGGGCTTTCAGATGATGGCTCCCCATTTCCGGGAAGACCTCCTGTTGAAAACCGGATTTGCCCTTGGGAAATAATAGGATTTTTTCAACGTAAGTGCCCGGCATACTGTCTCACCCGCTATCAGAATCATGGACACCCGAGAATTCAACGAAATTATCGCCGCGAACTCATCGTGGATTTCTGCTCTCAGAACGGAAGTCGGCAAGGTGGTCATCGGCCAGCAGGCGCTCGTGGACAGACTAATCCTCAGTCTCCTCTGCAAGGGCCACGTCCTGCTGGAAGGCGTGCCCGGCCTTGCCAAGACGCTCTCCGTAAAAGCCATGGCGGGCACGCTGCATGCACAGTTTGCCCGCATCCAGTTTACGCCGGATCTTCTTCCGGCGGATTTGCTGGGCACAATGATCTATAATCCGGAAGAAAGGCAGTTCACAGCCAAAAAAGGCCCGATCTTCGCCAATCTCATTTTGGCGGATGAAATCAACCGCGCCCCGGCCAAAGTGCAATCCGCCCTGCTGGAAGCCATGCAGGAACGCCAGGTAACCCTGGGTGAAACCACCTACCGTCTGCCGGACCCCTTCCTGGTGCTTGCCACGCAAAACCCGATTGACCAGGAGGGCACCTACCAGCTCCCGGAAGCCCAGCTTGACCGTTTCCTCTTCAAGGTGCTGGTCACCTACCCCACGCGCGAAGAAGAACTCCAGGTGCTGGACCTCATGGCCAGCTCCGCCAAACCGCCGGAAACCTCCCCGGTCACCACGCCGGAACAGGTGGCGGCCTCCCGCGACCTAGTAAACCAGATTTATATTGACGACGCCGTGCGCGGCTACATCGTGGATCTGGTGCGCGCCACCCGTTTCCCGGAAACGGTGGACGTGAAGTTGCGCGGTCTCATCCGCGCGGGGGCATCTCCCCGCGCTACCATCAACCTGGCTCTGGCGGCCCGCGCCAATGCCTTCATGCACCATCGTTCCTTCGTCACTCCACAGGACATCAAGGACCTGGCCCACGATATCCTGCGCCACCGCATCCTGCTCTCTTATGAGGCTGAAGCGGAAAACATTTCCACGGACGACGTCATCGACCACATCCTGACGAAAGTCCCCGTGCCGTGACGGCAGGAAGGCGGACGCTTCCGCGCCCGCCCTTATCCTTCAGGCCCCAAGGGGCGCCTTGCCGGAACCTGATTGAACCCAAACAGGGAAAATCATTTCATGGATAAAGCCTCAGACATTCTCAAGCGCGTACGCCGCATTGAACTGCGCGCCAGGCATCTGGCCACGGAAAACTTCGCCGGGCAATACCAGTCCGGCTTCCGCGGACAGGGGCTGGACTTTGACGACTTCCGGGAATACATGCCGGGAGACGACCCCCGCTTCATTGACTGGAAGGTAACGGCCAAGATGAACTCCCCTTTTGTCCGCCGTTTCCGGGAGGAACGGGAACAGGCCGTCATTCTGGCGGTGGACGTCAGCGGATCCATGCACTACGCCTCCTCCGCGGCCCGCGTCTCCAAACTGGACTATGCGGCGGAAGTAGCGGCAGTGCTCGCCTACAGCGCTGCCCAGAGCGGAGACAAATGCGGCCTCCTCATCTACGGGAACAGCCACTCCCATTACATCCCCCCGGCCAAGGGAGTCAAGCAGACCCTGCGCATCGTCCGCGAAATCGTAGCCAGTAAAAACGATGGAACCGACCAGAACATTTCCGATGTAGCACGGCAACTTGTCCTTTCCCAGAAAAAAGCGGCCATGGTCATTATGATCAGTGACTTCTGGGGCGAAAACAACAAAGCCGCCCTGGGGCAGCTCAACTTCAAGCATGACTTCATCCCCATCCGCATCGCAGACCCGATGGAACTGCATCTGCCGGATGCCGGACGCGTCATCCTGAAAGATCCGGAAACTGGCAAAAGCATGTTCCTGAACCTTTCCCGTCAGGATGTCCGGGAAACCCACGCCAACGCCGTGCATCTGCACCGCGAGAAATGGACGCAGGATTTCCGCCGCCTGGGCATCGACTTCCTGGACTTGCAGACCACGGACAACTTCATGCCTCCCCTCCGGGCCCTTTTTGCCAGAAGATCCCGTAAATTTTCACGCTAATCCTCTTCTCCGCCAGACATGCCAACCCCC